>JAPXNP010000408.1:0-2753 GCA_033811955.1 Acidobacteriota bacterium | reverse complement strand
GGTGAGCTCTACGTTCCTAAAAGTGACGGAAGGCGCCTCGTCGGCGGGGACAAGAATATAGTCTCTACGGGAGCCGTGTGGGAGCTCACCGTCTGCGGTGAACCAGAGGAGCGATTCGTCGCGCGGGTCCATTTGCGAAGCGACGGGGGTAAAACGTCCACCTGTCGTCTCGATCAATACTGCTTTTACCTCGGGAGACCTGGGCAGGCGTGCGGTAACCAAAGCGTCCCAAAGGTCTTGATCTCCCGTTTCGAAGGTCAGCCGGTAGAGAATCGTCGCAGGGGCTGTGTTCTTTCCGGTACAACCGACCAGGCAAACACCGACGAGCAGCAGCATAAGGGAAACGTGAGATGTAGCGAATCGGGTAAAACGTGGCGTAGTCATCATTTTTACAAGTACTCTCGGCTTTCGTCTCGAAATTCTTCACGGGTCCCATGACCGGCTTGGATGAGGGTTCCTCGCGTCGGTTTGATGCGTTGTTCAGTCTTCTCGAGGAGGGCCATCGTCCAGGGCGGCGGAGAGCGGACGGCACGGATCTCTCCGTATCCCTTCAGAAGGCGGAGAAAGTCGTGCTTTCCCCAATGTTGCAAGTGTCCGGGCGTGTTGCCTAGATCCCGGACGTAAGTGAAACGAGCGAGGTTCAGGAAGCGCCAAAGAGGTTCTCGCGGAACGCTTGCAAGCACGTGGCGCCGGCTCAGGCGGACCATTTCCTTCAGAGCAGCGCCGGGCTGCTCCAGATGTTCCAGAACTTCGGCACCAATAACGAGGTCGAAACTGTTGTCGGAAAAACCCAAAGAATAAGCAGACTGCACGAGGAAGATCAGGTTGGGGCGGCGAGGGACGGAGGGGAACAGTCTCGGCGACAGATCGACCCCTACAACCGAAGTGTGAGGAAGCCAGTCCGCCAGGAAACCGCTGAGGTGGCCTTCTCCGCACCCCACCTCCAGTATCCGGCCCGGATTCACTCCTCGGACCAGGGTTTTGAGAGCGGAGAGGTAACCCTTTACCAGCCGTCGAGCCAGAACATTTTCGGACTCGTACTTGTTATAGACATTTCCCAGGACAACTTGTGCCATGGCGCTACCGGGACCTCGTTTGCGACCTGTGCCAGGGTGGCCGGTCGGCGAGAAGACGGTTTCGCCTGGCTTCAACCTGAAGTTCTTCGAGGATTCGACGGTTGGTGGCGATAAGGTCTGAGAGCAAACCGGCGATAGCCAGCTGAAAGCCCATAAGCAGCAATACGGCCGCCAAAATCAGCGACTGCACCTTTCCGGTTCCTTGGCCGATCATCCAGTAATAGACGAAGCGGAGTCCCAGCAGACTACCCATGGCGAAGACGATGCCCCCCAACCAAACGAAGAAACGTAACGGCTTGTAGAGTACGAAGACCCGGATCATCGTGAGAATGGAACGCTTGAGGTAGGAAGGGATACTCCGAATTAAGCGTGACTCGCGCAGTGGTGGATTCGTGCCCACTGGAACGGAGAGCACGCGCATATTGGAAAGGCCGGCTTGAATGATGGTTTCCAGGGTGTACGTATACGAGGAAAACACGTTCAACCGTAGAGCGGCCTCTCGGCTCATGGCGCGAAAACCGCTGGCGGCGTCTTGGATCTCGGTGTGGGAAATTCGGCGGACGACCCAAGTTCCCAATCGTTGAAGTCGTTTCTTCAACGGCGAGAAATGTTCGATGTTGTCGATCGGGCGAGCTCCAACCACAAGGTCCGCCTCACCGCGAAGAATAGGCGCCGTAAGTTTCGGAATATCGGTGCCGCGATACTGGTTGTCACCGTCCGTGTTCACGACAACGTCGGCGCCCCGGCTCAAAGCCGCTTCCAGACCCATTCGGAACGCGGTGGCAAGCCCTCTTCGTCGGTTGAGGCGCACGATATGGTCGACGCCCAGGCGTGAAGCGACTTCAGAAGTCCCGTCCACGCTCCCGTCGTCGATCACCAAGATCTCCACCGCGTCGAAACCGTCGACACGTCGAGGTATTTCGGCAAGGACCACCGGCAGCGTGGCCGCTTCGTTGTGGCATGGAATCTGGATGATCAATTTCATCGGGCCGTGTCGAACCTTTCATTGCTGATAAGCTGCGTATTCAATTCTGCGGCGAAGTTCTCTACGAAGGCCAGTTTCTCACCGGGCGGGATAAAGGCGGACCAAGCCGCCTGCACCAACATTCGGTAAAGGTCATTTTCGTCGAATCCGAACGTCCGAACGGCCAGGTGGTATTCTCGAGTGAGAGTTGTGGCAAACAGCCCGGGGTCGTCCGTATGCAGACTGACGGGTACGCCCCGCCGAACGAGCAGCGGTAAGGGGTGTTCCCGCAGCATCGGCCAGGCGCGCGTTTTCACGTTGCTCGTGAGACACACATCCAGGCTGACTGCTCGGCTTTTAAGCGTAGCCATCAGCTTGGCATCCCGTGCCGCCTGAATACCGTGGCCGATGCGATTCGCCCCGAGAATCTCCAATGCGTCCCACACCGATTGGGGAGGACCGACCTCACCGGCGTGAATATGAACGAAGAGCCCATGGCTTCGGACCCAGGAGAAGACTTCAGCGAAAGTTTTCGCCGGGACCGCAAGCTCCGCCCCGCCAAGACCCACGCCGACCACGCCCCGGTTCTTCATCTCGTAGGCAAGTTCCGCGGTCCGTTCGGCCGACTCCGGCCCGAACTGCCGGACACAGTCGAGAATCCATCGAATCCGAACCTGCGAACTGTTCTCGAATCCGGCCGTCTCGTCGAGGAG
>JAPXNP010000407.1:354-2758 GCA_033811955.1 Acidobacteriota bacterium | reverse complement strand
GTACTTGAGGAATGACTCGAAGCTCCTGATCCCCGCTCCGCTCGAGGCCGGGCAGACGGCCGAGATCCGCCGCTTGGCGGTGGAGGCCTTTCGGGTACTGCAGCTGGACGGTATGGCCCGAATCGATTTTCTTCTGGATCGACAGGAAAACCGCATTTGGATCAACGAGCCGAATACTATCCCGGGCTTTACGAAGATCAGCATGTTTCCGAAGCTCTGGGAGGCTTCGGGCCTCAGCGGTGTGGAACTGGTGAAGGAGCTGATCCGCCTTGCTCGGCGCCGGCGGAGGTTGCGCGACCAATTGCGGTGTAGTCGGTAAAGAAGACTTCCGACGGAGCACTTGATCCGTCGGGAGGGTTCTGTTAGATTTCCGAAAGACGAAATGCATGACTTTCGTGGTTGCTTTCACGAAGGCGTTATCCCGCTTCGCATTTCCGTATCAACACCAACAAGGAGGAGGTTTCATCATGGATGAAAGGGCTGCCAAGGACTATCTTCTCGAGCATGACGAGGAGTTCCGCAAGCTGTTTGAAGAGCATCAGCAATGGGAGCGACGGCTCGCGGAACTCATCCAGAAGCCCTTTCTCACGTCCGACGAGCAATTGGAAGAAGTTCGAATCAAAAAACGTAAGCTGTTTCTGAAAGACCGCATGCAGTGGTTGATCAACAGCCGACAATCCCAGCAGGTGGTTCAGTAGGAGACGGAGGAGCCGGCGGAGTTCTCGTTTGAGCCCGGTCGGCTCCTCTCCTACCTCTATGCGCATCCTTCGCGACGCCCTCCCGTTTGCCATTCCGAGTCTACTCTTGGCGGCCGTGCTTTGGTGGATTGGCTACGCCTGGGTAGGAGTCGTGTTTCTCCTGCTTGGCGGTTTTGTCTGCTTCTTTTTTCGCGACCCGGAGAGAATTCCCCCGCAGGATGAACGGGCGATCCTGAGTCCGGCCGACGGGAAGGTCATCCAGGTGACCGACGGACCGGACGGGACTCGGCTGTCAATCTTTCTTTCGGTATTCGATGTGCATGTGAATCGGGCTCCGGTCAGCGGCCGAATTGAAGAGTGCGAACATCGAACGGGAAGGTTCCATTTGGCCTTTGACGAGCGCGCTTCGCTGGAGAACGAGCAACTTAGGCTCAAAATCGGCGATGTGCGCTTCGCCCTCATTGCCGGTTTGGTTGCACGCAGAATCATTCCTTGGAAGAAGCTGGGCGACGAAGTCCGGGCGGGTGATAGAATTGCTCTGATTCGATTCGGAAGCCGCGTGGATCTTTGGCTGCCTTTCGCGGCGCAGATCCGGGTAAAGCAAGGTGACAGGGTGAAAGCGGGTGTGTCGATTTTGGCATGGCGAGGAGAGCCGACTTGATGGAGAAGCACAGACGAGTTGCGAATGCTGAAATGGGAGGCTCAAGTCCCAGAAGGGTGAAGCAGGCGCGGCCACGGCGAACGGCGTTCCTTCTTCCTTCGCTGTTTACCGTCGGGAACATCCTGGCCGGGTTTTATGCCGTCGTGTCGGTTCTGCAAGAGCAGTACGGCTATGCCGCCGTGGCGATCGGGCTGGCCATAGTGCTGGACGGCTTGGACGGCCGAATTGCCCGCCTGACGGGCGCCACTTCGGAGTTCGGTTTGCAACTCGATTCCTTGGCCGATGTGATCAGTTTCGGTATCGCTCCTGCGATCTTGATGTATACCTGGGGCTTTCGAGACCTGGGTAACTTGGCTCACATGTCCGCGTTCCTCTTTCTGATCTGCGGCTCCATGCGTCTGGCTCGCTTCAACGTCCAGGCGCAGGATTTACGTCATTTCGTCGGACTGCCCATTCCGGCGGCCGCGGGTATGATTGCCGCCCTAGTCCATTTCGTGAAAATTCCTCCCCAGGACCCGATGATCCAGGCGCTGTTGGCCGCCTTGACCGTTGCGCTGGCGCTGCTGATGATCTCGACGTTGCGGTATCCTTCGCCCAAGCAACTTCACTTGTCGGGAGGGAAATCCCATCTGGCCATCTTGGTGATGGGGCTTCTCGTCGCTGGAATTGTTTGGTACTCGGAACAACTGCTGATTGCTCTGGCCGGCCTCTATGTTCTCAGCGGGCCGTTCGGGCGCGTTTCCCGTTCTGTCTCGTGCCCGTGGAAGAGAGAGCAAGGGAAATCCCCCGCCCCGCGAATTGGGACAGAGTGAGCGCGTAGCTCCAGCCATGCTGTTGCGCACCGAAGCCCTCGTTCTGCGAACCTATCCCTTCGGTGAGGCGCATCGGATCGTTGTCCTCCTGACGCGGGATTTGGGGCGGCAACGGGCCGCAGCGTTCGGGGCGGGATCTTCCAGGAGTCGTTTCGGGTCGGGTCTGGAGTTGATGGCTTATCTACATGTCGTCTTGCGCCGTCGGGAAGGTCAGGAGTTGGCCACACTGCAGA
>JAPXNP010000407.1:0-344 GCA_033811955.1 Acidobacteriota bacterium | reverse complement strand
ATTGTGAGATCATACAGCCTTCCCCGGCCTTTCGTCTGGGGCTGGAAGCGAACGTGTACCTCGGGTATTTCGCGGAGCTGATGCTCGAGTTCACGCGCGAGGAATCGGGGGCCGAGAGAGAGTTCCGCTTGACGTTGGCTGTGCTGGAGGCCTTGCAGCGCGGGGTCGAACCGAAGCTTTTGGCCCGGTATGTGGAGTTGTGGCTGCTTCGCCTGGAAGGGTTGCTGCCCGATCCGCTTGGGGTCTTGCCTCGGGAAACCGCGGAGTGGTGCAAGGCGCTGATGAAGTTGCCGCCTCAGGAGTTGGGAAACCACCAATGGGAAGGCTCGGAATTGAACCTTGTC
>JAPXNP010000406.1:0-2763 GCA_033811955.1 Acidobacteriota bacterium | reverse complement strand
GTCGGGATCCCGCAGCACAGGCATATCCCGGCGACCGAGATCACCGCTGAAGCCAAGCCGTATAGTTCTGCCGTTCTCATTACATTCCAGTAGCACTTGGGCTGAGCCGAGGATGTGTCCCGCATCTCGGAAGGTCAAACTGACGCCGGGTGCAATCTCCCGAGTCTCGACGTACTCGACCGGTTCAAACCTCTGGAGCGCGGCTTCGGCCGCGGCCTTGTCGTAAAGAGGCTCGACGGGGGGCTCGCCGTGTCGACGGCGGATCTTGTTGACGAACTCCACGTCTTTCTCTTGTATGTACGCGGAGTCGAGGAGCATCAGGCGGCAGAGGTCTATGGTGGCCGGGGTGGCGTAGATGGGACCGGCGAACCCTTGTTTGACGAGGTTCGGCAGGTTCCCGCTGTGATCGATATGAGCATGGGACAAGACGACGGCGTCCACGCTCTCCGGCGGAAATGGGAAACTGAGGTTGCGTTCGTAGGTGTCCTTGCGTCGGCCTTGGTAGAGACCGCATTCCAGCAACAGTCGAGAACCATTGATATGGAAAAGGAAGCGTGAACCGGTGACGGTTCTGGCTCCGCCGAAGAACTGCAGCTTCATAGTACCGGCTCCTGTGGCGGTTGTGCGGGAGGAACCCGTGCTACGGGCGGCGCCCGCTGGTTTACTGGTTTAGGTCGTCCGACCTTGTTCGGCCGTTATCGTACTGTAGCAGATCCGTCCGACGCCGCCGGCGGGACGAAATTGATCGAGCGGTCGAGACGGGATCCTTGATTAGCCGGGCGTTATTCCCGATAGTATGAGTTAAGCAAGAGGAAAGGCGGATCGTATGCGACGAATCAATCGTAGAGAGTTTGTGCGTGTCGGTGCGGCGGCAGGCGTGGCCGGAGGGCTTTGGTGGCTGGAAGGCGAGTCGGTCTCCGCGGTCGTAACGGGTAAATCTGCATCCGATCGGGTGGTTTTGGGCGACACGGGAATTGAGGTGACCCGATTGGCGATGGGAACGGGTACAAATGGAGGAGGGAAGGAATCCAACCAGACGCGTAAGTTGGGCGTTCAGGGACTGGCCGACCTACTGGAAGAGGCATTTGAGCGCGGGGTGAGATTCTGGGATGCGGCCGATCAGTATGGTACGCACCCCTATCTACGGGAGGCCTTAAAGCGGGTTTCCCGAGAAGACGTAGTGATCCTGACAAAGACACATGCCTCTACCGAAGCGGAGATGAAGGCGGATCTGGACCGTTTCCGGCAAGAACTTGGGACCGATTACCTGGACATCGTTCTGTTGCATTGCATGATGACTGCTGACTGGCCGAAGCGAAAGCAGGGTGCCATGGAGGTGTTGGCCGGAGCACGGGAGGACGGGATCGTGCGTGCACACGGGGTTTCCTGCCATACGTTGGAGGCGCTGCGTGTCGCCTCCGAAACCGATTGGGTACAGGTGGATCTGGCCCGTATCAATCCCGCCGGTTCTTCGATGGATGCGGACGTGGAAACGGTGGTACGGCTCCTGCGGAAGATGAAAGCGGCCGGCAAGGGAGTCATTGGGATGAAGATTCTTGGTGCGGGGGAGCTGGTGGACAGGATCGACGAGTCCCTTCGGTTCGTTTTGAACCTTGACTGCGTAGACTGCTTCACGATCGGCACGGAGAGCCGCGAGGAATTCCGTGACTTGTATGCCCGCATCGAGCGGGCGGGAACGGCCGCATAGCCCTCGGGTTGGCCTGCGCGCGGGCAGGCCGGGAATCTGCGCGGTGTCGGGGAGGCCGAACGCCTGTCGAGCAGAGGGCTGCCGCGTGCTCCGGGCGCCGGGATGGGGCCTTTGCAGTCTCGGTGGCGGGAGCCTCCAAGGCACGGCGATGCACCTTATGTCCCGGTTCGCTAAACGTCGCACGCAGGAACCCGGTGCGGTGCGCTGAAGAGCGCCCCATCCTTCGGTCGTTTTCCGTTGATCCGTTGGAGGCGACTTGCCGAGACTGGGTGCCCACGCCGGGGGACAGTCAGTCTGCAGCCTTTAGAGCTCGGCGGACGGTCTCCACAATGCGCCCCGCACTGATACCGAACCGATCCAACAGTTCGTGGGGTTTCCCCGAGCGTGGCAGCTCCCGGACGGCAAGGTGCACCCAACGACAAGGAATGCCCGAATCTACCGCAGCCCGGGCCGCCTCTCCCAGGCCGCCGTCCTGGTAATGATCTTCAACGGTGACAATGAGTCCCGTTTCCCGCGCCGCCTGTTCGAGGCTGGCCTTGTCCAGCGGTTTCACCGAGTAGAGGTCGACTACGCGAACGTTGATTCCGTCTTTCGAAAGTTCTTCGGCGGCCTTCAAGGCCTCATAAACGGTGACTCCTGCAGCCACCAGCGTGGCTCGGTCGTGATCGCTGTGTCGAAGAGTCTTGCTCCCACCCACAGGGAAGTCTTCGTCATTTGCATAGATCACCGGCGTCTTAGGCCGGCTTGTGCGGATGTAGACAATACCGGGAGTCTCCGCCGCCGCAGCCACGAGGCGTTCGGTGCTGACGGCGTCGCAGGGGTATAACACCGTCGAGCCGGCAACGGACCGCATCATAGCGAGATCTTCAAGACCCATCTGGGAAGGACCGTCCTCTCCAATGGAGACGCCGGCGTGGGAACCGCACAGCTTGAGATTCACCTGCGAGATGCCGGCCATGCGGATGAAGTCGAAAGCCCTGGTCAGAAAGCATGCGAAAGTGGAAACGAAGGGTACCTTGCCCACCGCGGCCAAGCCCGCCGCCATTCCCACCATA
>JAPXNP010000405.1:0-2769 GCA_033811955.1 Acidobacteriota bacterium | reverse complement strand
GTGCAACGCCCTGACCATGCAGGTGTCTTCGTCCATGACGACGACGGCTCCCGAGCCGAGCATGGACCCCTTCTCCGCAAGGGCCTCAAAGGTCAAGGGAACGTCAATCTCGTCGGCACAAAGCACTCCCGATGAAGTCCCGCCGGGAACGACGCCCTTCAACCGCTTGCCGCGCCAGACACCTCCTCCGTGCTCCTCGATCAGCTCACGCAGCGGCGTGCCCAGCGGCAACTCATAGATTCCCGGTCGGTTGACGTGCCCGGACAGGGCAAACAGGCGGGCGCCTCCGTTACGCTCCACACCGAGGTCGGAAAACCAGCTGCCTCCGTTGAGGATGATCTTGGGTAAGTGAGAGAGCGTCTCTACGTTGTTGATGACGGTCGGGCAACCGAACAGGCCCTTGACGGCGGGGAAAGGAGGTTTCAAGCGAGGCCAACCCTTCTTCCCCTCGAGAGACTCCAACAGTGCCGTTTCTTCACCGCAGATGTAGGCACCGGCTCCGCGGTGGATTTGCACCTCCAGCGAAAAGTCGGACCCCAGCACTTTGCCGCCGAAGATTCCGGCGGCGTAGGCTTCCTCCAGCGCCCGCTTCAAGCGGTGGTAGGGCCGCACGTACTCACCGCGGATGTAGATGTACGCCTGGTGGATGCCGACCGCGTAGCTGCAAATGATGATGCCTTCCAGCAGTCGGTGAGGATCCCACTCGACGATGTACCTGTCCTTGAAAGTTCCAGGTTCGGCTTCGTCGCAGTTTACCGCCAGGTACTTGGGCTGGGTTGTTTCCTTCGGGACGAACATCCACTTTCGACCGGTGGGAAAGCCCGCTCCACCCAGACCCCGGAGGTTGGAGCGGACGACCTCTTCGGTCACCTCTTCGGGAGTCATGTCACGCAGAGCGTGCCGAGCTCCTTCGTAGCCGCCGTGGCGGAGGCGCCAGTCCAATCGCCGTGCTTCTTCGACGCCGAAAAACTCCGAAACCAACTTGACAATCGGCATGATGCTTCAGTCCGCTTCCACTTGAGAGGGATAGTTTTCCTCCCGCAGACTTTGCAGGAGTTTCTCCAAGCGCTCCCTGGTTAAGAAACCCTCGAAACGCTCATCCACTTGAGCCATCGGAGCCAGCTCACAAGCTCCCAAGCAGTCGGGGACGGCCTCCCAACTAAACCGCCCGTCTTCGGTCACGGCGCCCTCGGGAATCCCCAAGTTTTCCCTCAAAAAGGCACGGACTTCATCACTTCCCCGCAGCCAGCAGGAGAGACTGCAACACACTTTAAGGTGGTGGCGTCCTTGGCGTTCTTGAATGAATAAGGAGTAAAAACTCACGACCTCCCGCACGTCTACAAGGGGGACCTCCAGCAGCTCCGCCACGTACGGTTCGGCCTCCGGGGGAATAAAACCATGTTGCTCCAGTACCAGATGTAGGGTGGGCAGCATCGCCGCCCGTCGGCTCGGATAGGCAGTCAGAATTTCCCGAAAACGCTTCTGATTTTCAGGCGTGAATGTGAACCCTTCGCTCATCGATCGAGTTCTCCTGCAATCATGTTGATCGAACCGAAAGTGGCAATGATGTCCGCAATCTGGCCCCCCGTGATGAACTCGTGCAGACCCGCCATGATGGGGAAGCAAGGGGGGTGGCACCGCACGCGCCAGGGACGATCGGTACCGTCGCTCACGATATAGAAGCCCAGTTCTCCATTACCACCCTCCACGAATCCGTAAGCCTCACCCTTGGGTGGACGTATCCCGTGCCCAAGCATGACGATCTTGAAGTGATTCATCAGGCCTTCGATACTGGAATAGACTTCCTCTTTGGGAGGTAGCCAGGCTTCGCGGTCGTCGGCATAGACGCTGTAGTGGTGCCCCTTCTCCGAACCCTCGAGCGTCGGTTCGATAAGAACCTCATTCTTCAAAAGGCCCATGGTTTTTCCGAACTTCCCCAGGTCCGCCATCAAGTCGGGTTGGATAACGTTGCCCTCGGCATCCACGTTGGTAGGCCCTTGCGGCAGCGTATCGAGGGCTTGACGGAGGATCCGAATCGATTGGCGCATTTCCTCCATGCGGACGAGGTACCGGTCGTAATTGTCACCTTTCTCTCCGACGGGGATATCGAAATCGAATCGGTCGTAGACGTGGTAAGGAAAAGCTTTCCGGACGTCGTAATCGATCCCCGTGGAGCGCAGTACGGGGCCGGTGATACCGTACGAAACGGCCTGTTCCTGGGTGATGACGCCGACGTCGCGCAGCCGATCATAAAAGATGCGATTGCGCTTCAAGAGCGCGTCGATTTCGTCAAGAACTCCCGAAGTTTTATCGAGAGCCTGGCGGCAACGTTCAACGAAGCCGTCCGGGAGATCCCCTTTAACTCCTCCCACGCGGGCGTAGGCGATGGTCAGTCGAGCACCCGTAACACTTTCGACGAGCTCCCAAAGCCATTCCCTCGCCTTCATCATGTAGAGAAAGGCCGTAAACGCTCCCAGCTCCATCGCCGAGGCGCCGATACAGGTCAGGTGATCGCAGATCCGGGACAGCTCGCTCATGATGACCCGAATGTAATCGCACCGCTCCGGTACCTTGAGGCCCATGAGCTTTTCCACGGTCATGGCGAAGGCAAAGTTGTTGATCAGCGGTGAGACGTAGTTGAGCCGGTCGGTATAGGGGAAGCACTGGGTGTAAGAGCTGACCTCGCATTCCTTCTCGAAGCCCCGGTGCAAAAAACCGATGTCGATGTCGGCTCCCCTGACGACCTCGCCGTCGGCAATCACCTTGATG
>JAPXNP010000404.1:0-2773 GCA_033811955.1 Acidobacteriota bacterium | reverse complement strand
ATTCCAACAGCTCACCTAGGGACGGTGCCAGGTTTTCGGCGAGGTCGATGGAGTCCACCGTCGCCACGGACTGGACCGTTTGGAAGGTCACTTCATGCCTGCTGCTTGCCGAGACCGTGACCTGCTCGCGCAAAGGGGTCAGCATCAGGACCAGCTCAAGATAAGCGGTGGTTCCGGACTTCACCTGAACCGTTTGCAGCGTCGAGGTGGCGGAGGCGGCGTAGGCGAAAACCTCGTAAGTCCCGGGCGGCAAATCGAAAAATGCGAACCGCCCGTCGTGATCCGTCTCGACCGTTTCCCCCGTGCTGGTGAGAAGCACGGTGGCGTGCTCGACCGGGGTCCCGTCGGCTCGAGTGACCACTCCTTCCAGGATTCCTGGACGGGACTCTGCTATGAGAGTGGATCTCGGAGATAGTAAGAAGAGCGCCAACGCGATCACGAGCCCAAGAAAGGGACACCATCTGTGTCTCTGCATTTTCCAGCAATTCATCGGTTGCCTCTTCAGCCTCGAGGCTCTGTCTGTTCTTCCTTGACCGGTGCTCTTGCTTCGGTCGGACCGAAAATTGACGAGCCTGTTCGGCTGTGATTTTTGACTCCCTGTGAAGTCGTCCGTCCGGCGATCGGTTCACCGTGTCGGAACCGCCGCACCTTAAAGGGATATGGTTTCCTTTAAGTCGATCCGGAGCTGTGTGTTGGGCGATCAGCCGGCATTCGAGTTTATGAGCAGGTGCACCCACGCCCACCGGCGGTTACGTCTCATCGTGCAGGGGCCGGGGGGGCGCGGGCCGGGAAGTCGACATCCGGGAGGTAGAAAAAACCGGCCTCCAAATGGGCAAAGACAGCGCCGAGAAACCCGGCAAGCGGAAGCTCAACGCCGCCCGGAGTCGGTGGGACCAGGCAGGTTACCTGATGCAGGCAAGGAATCGGCTGGGACTCAAGAACGAATTCGCAGAAACCCTTATGATCGTGCTTTTCTCCGTTTTTGCCTAGCGGAGAGGCAATGTCATGGAAAGGACGCACCTCCACGGACCAACTAAGGGTGAATCCCGCCAAAGCAATCAGGGCAACGATGGAAACGTGCTTTCCCACTGCCGCTCGCATGGCTTCGGACGAGTATAGCATGGGATCAATGTGTCCCGTGCCTCGTGTAGCGCCGGCTTCGAAGCCGGCGCTCGAACGTACGGTGTACCATGGACCGGTTAAGCCGCGCGGCGGCGAGTCCGGATGATCAGGGACGCACGGTCCCGCCCGGTGCCACGGCGATCAGCGCTCCCGAATCGGCACGCTGGAGGAGTCCAAGGACAGCCAAGCCCCGGTCCTTGCCGGATCGAAGGTTCAGGGTGCCCGGAAATCTTGTTCGGCAGCTTTGAAGAAGCTTTTGAAAAAGGCATCGTCATTGACAAAGCCCAAAACCTGCTGCCTCGGTTCTATCCAAATCTGCTGGACGGCCACCACTGTCCCGTCCGCGTCGGCCAGTTGCATTTCCACAAATAGACGGGTATCGGACCAGGGATTATAAAGAGCCACCCCCGTGTTCTCCGTTGCATTGCGGCTTACGTACAGCTGGTGGGACCGCCGGAGATGCGCTTGCGGAACCGAGACAAAGTGGCCTAGGACTTGAAAGACTTCAGTCCCCTCCAGGTTGCCTGGAAACTCCGGATCCGGCCGGATCTCGATGACGCCGGAGCGAAGATCCCCGCTCCCTGCGCTCTCCCATTCCCAGGGACTCCAAGGCGGGATCTCGTAGGAGATCCCCTCGGACTCTGAGTCCGAGGCCGACAGCAGAACCACTTCGCCCCGGGCGGGGAAAGATGAATTGTTGCGCAAGATCACGCGGGTTCGGTTCGGCTTTCCCTCTTGCACGCCGTCTACGAACTGGGGAAACACCAACGCGGCTTGCGAACGCGGAGAAGACAGCGCGACGAGTCGCCGGATCGCCTGAAACTTGGGCGTGTCCGTCCGGCGGATGTCCTCGGTGAGCCCCCACATCCCCCAGCGGCTGTAAGCGCTCGAAAGGGTGAAGAACATGAACAGGTCGCCTCCGAGGCCGAACCAATGGTCCTTCATGTCGGTGTAGATAAGATCGCCGATCCGAGGATCTCGGTGGGCGCGGATGCGGTGGGCCACGTTTTTCTCCGGCTCAGATACGGAGTTTGCACCGGAATCGGGGCCCCCTTCGTAGCACAGAGCCTTGACGCCGAATTTCTCGGCTAAGCCGATGATCGCCCGCCGGGCGGACTTCTGCTGGACGCTGTCTCCGGCTAGAGCATCGAGGACTCCCTCCGGTTTGGCGGTCGAATCTGCGCGCGCCGAGTTGAAATAAGGGGCCACGGCAATCCCGTAAAGAAGCTGGGACGGTGGTCCGAGTTTCGCTTCAATGAATAGGAGCTGGTCGCGGTACTCGTCGGGCTTTATGAACCACCAGGAAAGGACGGGGAAGAGGTCGCGCATTAGGCTCGCCTCACCGAACACGTCGGCAAAAACTCGCCCGATCTCTACCGTGCGTCGGGCGACCCGGCGGGCCGGCAGTTTCGACTTGACCGACGAATAAATCTCGCCCGGCAGCGTCAAGCTCTCTCGCTCCAGGGATGCCTGCTGAAAATTCCACTTCTGCTGTAAGAACAGCGGATTCCAGACCTCGTTGCTGTACTCCAGGTAAATCTTCAGGCCCGGCTGCAGTCGGTCGTGCATCAGCTTCGCCAGTCGGCGAATGTACTCGTCGTCGGCGGCCACCGGGAGGTTGATCCAGATATCCTTGCCACTGGCGTTGGCC
>JAPXNP010000403.1:0-2773 GCA_033811955.1 Acidobacteriota bacterium | reverse complement strand
GTTGAAAGGCTTGTGCCGGGCTTTTATGGAGTTGGATTGCTCATTGGTGGAGATCAACCCGCTGGTGGAGAACTCTGAAGGCGACTTGATTGCGTCGGACGCCAAGCTCAGTTTTGACGATAACGCTCTTTACCGTCATCCCGACGTGGTGGAACTGCGTGATTTCAATGAAGAAGATCCTTTGGAGATCCAGGCCTCGCGCTATGGGCTGAGCTACATCAAGCTCGACGGCAACGTCGGGTGCATGGTGAACGGCGCAGGTCTGGCGATGGCCACGATGGACATCATCAAGCTGGCGGGGGGGGATCCCGCCAACTTCCTGGATGTCGGCGGCGGCGCCAGTGTCGAGCAGGTGAAACAGGCTTTTCGGATTCTTCTGTCCGACTCGAGTGTGGAGGCGGTTCTGATCAACATTTTCGGAGGTATCATGCGCTGCGATACGGTGGCGGAAGGTGTGGTGCAAGCGGCTCGACAAGTATCCGTCGAACTTCCGGTGGTGGTGCGCCTTGAAGGTACCAACGTGGCAGAGGGTCGCCGCATTTTGCGCACCTCCGGGTTGCAGTTTGTGGTCGCCGACAGCATGGCGGATGCGGCGGAGAAAGTCGTTCAGGCGGCCCGGGGAGGGAAGTGACGTGGCGATCTGGGTCGGTCGGGAGACGAGGGTTCTGGTTCAAGGCTTGACGGGTCGCGAGGGCAGCTTCCACGCGCGCCTCTGTCGCGAGTACGGAACACGAATCGTCGCCGGGGTGACGCCCGGAAAGGGTGGTTCCGACCATGAAGGTATTCCGGTCTATAACACGGTCATGGAGGCGGTCACAAACGAAGGAGCCGACACGGCGCTGGTGTTTGTCCCGCCCCGTTTTGCCGCTGACGCGATCTTGGAAGGCGTCGATGCCGGGCTCGACTTGGTGGTTTGTATTACGGAAGGGATTCCCGTTTTGGACATGCTGCGGGTGGCCGGGGTGATTCGGCGTTCCGGGACCCGCCTGATAGGTCCCAACTGCCCGGGCATCATTTCGCCCGGGAAATGTAAAGTTGGGATCATGCCCGGGCACATTCACCGAGAGGGCAAGGTGGGGGTGATCTCCCGCAGCGGAACGCTGACGTATGAAGCGGTGGCTCAGTTGAGGTCGCGGGGTTTGGGCCAGAGTACGTGCATCGGCATCGGGGGGGATCCGATCGTGGGAACGGGTTTCATCGAAGCGCTTGAGGCGTTCCAGAACGACGAGGAAACCGATGCGGTGGTGCTAATCGGCGAAATCGGAGGTACGGCGGAAGAAGAAGCGGCCGAGTTCGTTCTCCGGAAGATGGGGAAACCCGTGGTAGGATTCGTAGCCGGACGTACGGCTCCTCCCGGTCGACGCATGGGGCACGCCGGCGCCATTATCTCGCAGGGGCGGGGAACCGCCGCCGAGAAGATGGCTCGGATGCGGGAATGCGGAATCCACGTGGTGGAGAGCCCGGCGGGAATCGGTGCCGCCGTCGTTTCGGTGCTGCGTAACTAAGTGTGTGCGGTTGAGAGACTATGCACGTCTCGGTCTGCCCGGCCCGAGAGGGGATCTTCACGGAGCGGCCGAAAGAGCCTGTACAGTCCGTTGGGCTCTTCGACGCCTTCTTGGCAAAGGCTCAGGATTCGCTTTGAAAGAAGAACCGGGGTTCAAGAGTAGGAACGAGGAAGAGGTGACGATGGAAAGGACACTGGGAATCATCAAGCCGGATGCGGTAAAACGGAATCTCGTGGGGACCATTCTGGCTATGGCTGAGGCGGGAGGGCTCAGGGTGCCGGCCCTGAAGACCCTGCAACTGAATCTGCACCAGGCCGAGGGTTTTTATTATGTACATCGACAACGACCTTTCTTTGCCAGTCTCACTTCCTTCATGTCGGAGGGCCCCATTGTGGTGATGGTGCTTGAAGGGGAGAACGCGATTGTGCGCTGGCGCGAGATTATGGGAGCGACGAATCCGGCGGACGCCGCCGAGGGCACGATCCGCCGCCTTTACGGCGAAAGCATCGAACGTAATTCCGTTCACGGCAGTGACGGCCCGGAGACGGCCCGGTTCGAGGTAAGCTACTTTTTCTCGGGCTGTGAACTGGTCCGCTGAGACATGTTGACGGAATTGGGAAAGACCCTCGTTTGGATCGGCTTGCTGATCACCGCCGTCGGGTTGGTGCTGCTTGTGTTTCCATGGTTACGGTTGGGTCGACTTCCGGGGGACTTTACCATCGAGTTTCGGAACGGGAAGATATATATCCCTTTGGCGAGCTCGATTGTGCTTTCGGTGGTGCTTAGCCTGTTGTTTTGGTTCTTAAGTTGGTTCCGCCGATGAGGGACGGTCACGGGTAGAAAGTAATGAAGGAAGTAGTGGTGGGCGATACTGGACTCGAACCAGTGACCTCCGCCGTGTGAAGACGGCGCTCTAACCAGCTGAGCTAATCGCCCGTGAAAGCAGTATTCTAGAGTACGGGTTCACGAAGTGTCAACGCACGCCAAGTACGATTTGATCATAGTAGGAGCCGGCCCGTCCGGCTTGGCCTGTGCCATTTATGCCCGCAAGGCTGGTCTTGACACCCTGGTCGTTGAAAAGGGTTGCATCATCAATTCCATTTACCACTTTCCCGAGAATATGACCTTCTTCACCACCGCGGAGTTGCTGGAGATCGGTGACGTTCCGATGACGGTGGCCAGGGAGAAACCCCGGCGGATCGATGCGCTGAAATACTACCGCCGCGTCGCCGAATTCTACGGCTTGAATCTCCGGGATTACGAAAAGG
>JAPXNP010000402.1:0-2787 GCA_033811955.1 Acidobacteriota bacterium | reverse complement strand
GTCACGAAAAGCCTCAGTGTTTGACGTCGCATGCCACCATCGGATCCATTCCCCGGCAAACAGTTCATAGAAGCCGGTGTCGTACTCATGTCCTCCGGTAACCACGAGAACCCGAGGAACCTCCGCCAATCCGGAGCCCAGTGGGATCTCGGCCGGCAAGGTCACGTCGCCGGACGCCGCCCACTCGGTCCCGCGCAAGAATGTATTGACGAATCCCGGTTCCGCCATGGCCACCAAGTCATGGCCCAGCGTGGTACAGAACACGCGACCGGCCCCATAGGCCGTCACCCACAACACGGGTTCGTCCTTGCCCGTCCCCCCGGTTTCGGGCGCACTATACGCGGTGGCCACCACGTGGGCGGAGGGGTGCATCTTCAAGTTGTGAAACAGCTCGTCGGTCGCCGGGAATTCCGGCGACATCCCGCGCACAATGGGATGAGCGGGGTCGGCGACTCGCACTGCGAACGTATGTCGCCGTCCGTGACCGGTTTGAGGATCCTTCTCCGACCAAATCCCCCCAATCAGCGACCAGTACTCTTCCCAGGGTTCTTCCCGCAATCCGGTTGGCCTGTGACCGTCGGCGAGGACATCCAGGCCGGTGAACGCGTAACCGGCTGCATGAACCGCAACCAGACCTCCGCCGTTCCGGACGAAGTCCGACAGTGCCTGTTCGGTGGCCTGCCCTAAGCGGGGACCCTGGTAGTCCAGGATCACCACGTTGTACGGCGCCAAAGTGTGCTGCGTGACTCCCGCCGGTTCTTCCACCACCCGAACGTCAAACCGCCCACTCGCCGAAAGCAGTTGCTTGAGACGCTGACTGGTTCCCTTCCAGTCGTGGTTGTTACGACCGGTGAGAACGAGCGCCCGCAACTTTTCGGGGGTGAAGAACCGGTCCCGCGCTTCCGTCTTCGCCCCTTCGTTGGCGAGACACGGAAACGAAGCCGGACACAACACCAGAAAGCCCAGCCAAATCACCAGCCTGAGGCTTCTCACGATCGAATCCCTCCTAACGGCTCGGCGTCCCACGCCGGATCCCACGCCACCGTCCGACCTTCGCGGTACGAGATATTCGCCACATGGCAAGCCATGGCGGAATAATGGCCCTCCACCACGTCTGTGTTGGGATTTCTCCTGGTCCGCATGCATTCCAGCCATTCCTGCAGATGCTCGAGAGCATCACCGTAAGGTCCGTACTTCTGAATAACCTCGCTCTTGCCGTTCTCCGGGGGGCCGGTAAAGGTATAGCCACTCCGAAAGATGGAAAGTCTTCCTCCCGTACCATTGAAAACAATGTCCACAGTCTCGTGACCGCCGTTATCCGTCAAGCTGCCTTCGAACGTGATGTTCACTCCCTCCGGATACCGCACGATCACGTTGATGTTGTCGGGAGTGTCCCGCCCGTCACGGTGGTGGTAAAGTCCTCCAAGAGCCGTAGCCACGTCGCTTCTATGCAAACCCAGATACCAGTGAACGACGTCCACGAGATGAACGAAGAGACCGCCGGTCATCCCTCCCGTCGAAAAATCCCAGTAGGCGAAACGGTTGAAGTAGCGTTTGGGATCCCAGGGGATCGTAGGAAGCCAGGCCAGACAAGCCTTCCAGTCGAGATCGTCGGGCTTGCGTTCCATTCCCGGTGGAACCTTCACCAGGTAACCCGTATTGCGGTTCCAGATAGTGCGGACCATGTGGACCGCTCCCAGTCGGCCCGAGTCGATAAACCGTTCCTTCGCCTCGGTGAAGTATGGAATACTCCGCTGTTGCATTCCGACTTGGACTACCCTTCGCGTTTCCCGCACCGTTTTAATCACCTCGAGCCCTTGCTCCGGTAAAGACGTCATCGGTTTCTCGAGGTACACGTCTTTGCCTGCTCGGCACGCGTCCACGGTGATCTGGGCGTGTGTGTGGTCAAACGTCGCGATCAAGACTCCATCGATGTCGGCGCGCTCCAGGAGAGAACGGTAGTCGGGATACTGTTCAACCTTGGTTCCCACGGCTTCTTCCCACTGCAGGCAACGGGTCTTCCAAGCGTCAGAGACAGCCACCCATTCAATGCCACCGATCTGATTCAGCTGGCGGGAAAGCGCGGTGGCACGACTTCCGGACCCTATCACCCCCAGCCGGATCCGGTCATTAGCGCCGAGTATCCTCCGGCCGGAGGCCGCAAACGCGGTCGTGGCCGCCGCTGTAGACAGGAATTCCCTGCGGTTCAAACCTTCCGATACGGAATTCATGGTACCTCCTCGCAGATCCATTGTCGTACAGTCAACAACTTTTCTAGGCCTTGAGCCTTGGCCTAGAACCGCTGACTCATTGACGTCTCCGACGAGATTAGCCACTGGGCTGTCAGCCTCCCGAGGCCGAAGGCTCAATCATCCGAGAGCCCGGGGCGAAGGCCGCGTCGCCCGCCGAAACCCCGGGTTGGCTACGTCCCCCTTTTCAATCTCTCGAGCCCTGACAGAGCGGCCTCAACGGCCTTCGGCCTCCCGCATCCGGCATACCCGACACGGGTAACGCGGCCGGAGCGCTCTGTCGCGGCCGAGATTGAAGTTACTCGTTCTCCTCCAAGAGCCCGTGGAGATGAGCGTAGCTGCGCCTTGCCTGCTCCACGGTGCCGCACTCGACGCTGAGCACGATGTCCCTTGGGCAGCTCCGGCAGACGGCGATCACGCCGGCCCAATCGATGACGCCGTCGCCACAAGCACATCCGACGGGGGTGCCCGTCACTCTCCCCCGTTCGCGGCTTGATTGCTCCATCGAAATGTCCTTGGCATGCACGTGGACAAGCCG
>JAPXNP010000401.1:0-2799 GCA_033811955.1 Acidobacteriota bacterium | reverse complement strand
AGGATGACGCGTTTGTCGGCCAGACTCTGTCGCACCGGGTTCAGTTTGACCTTGACTCCGAAGTGGCGGATGGATTGCCTGGGCTCGATAAACGTCCGTCCTACGTAGTGGTTACGGATCAAAGCCATATCGAAAGGTATGCCTGATTCTTGGGCATAGCCCAGTGCCGCCGGAACTCCGGAGTCCGGTACCGGCACCACCACGTCGGCTTGTTGGGGCTGCTCGCGGGCCAGTTGTCGGCCCATTTCGTAACGGCTCAGCTGCACGCTTCGCTCGAAGACGAGGCTGTCCGGACGGCTGAAGTAGACGTGTTCGAAAATGCAATAGGCGCGCCGCGGCGCAGTAGCGATCGTCGACTCGAAACAGTCGCCGTTCTCGATCCGGAGGAGCTCGCCGGGGCGGATCTCACGAACATATTGGGCCGCGATAAGGTCAAAGGCGCAGGTCTCCGAAGCGACCACCCAGGCGTCATTGAATTGTCCCAGGCACAACGGGCGTATACCGTATGGATCTCTGGCCACATAGAGAGCCCGCGGAGTAAGCAACACCAGCGAGTAGGCTCCTCGGACCTCTCTCAGGGTTTCGATCAAAGCCTTCTGCAGATCCGGAGTCCGTGATCGGGCGAGTAAATGCAGGATCACCTCAGTATCGGATGTCGACTGGAAAATCGCTCCTTCTCTCTCCAGCAGGTGGCGTAAGTTGGAAGCATTCACCAAGTTTCCGTTGTGGGCGACGGCTGTCGGACCCCGCCAGGATTCGGTGAGAATCGGCTGGGCGTTAACCGCTCCAGTCGATCCGGTGGTGGAATACCGAACATGGCCGATTGCCATATGACCCGGGAGACCTCGCAGTGTTTCCTTGTCGAACACGTCGGCCACGTAACCGACACCCCGAGCCCGGAAGAGTCGTTCACCGTCACTCGACACGATCCCAGCCGATTCCTGGCCTCGATGCTGGAGCCCGTACAGACCTAGATAAGTCAAACTGGCCGCCTCGGGATGTCCCACGATGGCGAAAACACCGCACTCATCGCGAAAATGGTCGTCGGAGTGATCATCAGGAAATAGGAATACTTCAGGCTCTTCCATCGTCGATTTCCTCGTTTGAAGAACTTCAGGAAAGTGGGTAATTACGGACCGGATTATCCGGGTTGGATGAAGCACCCCTCCGCCGCAGCTGAGATTCTTCTACCCTTGCGCAATTCAAGCCCCTATTATACCGCCGGTCTCTGACGTCCGTGCCGCGTTGAGCTTGCGGAGCTCGGCACCCGCTGTTATGATCCCACGCGCTTGCAATCCTAGGCGAATCAGGAGAATCATGCGGGCGAATTGCCTCGGGAGGAACTGCTTATGGCCGACGTCGACAACACCCAACAGGCGAAACTCTTTTACCCGGATGTGCCTTACACCAGCAAGGCTTTCTTCCTGAAAGGGAACAACCACTGCGGTTGGGGGATGCAGAACCGCTTCTCTCACATATTCAACCCGACCACCGGCCGAACTGTGATGTTGGCGATAGACCACGGCTACTTCATGGGGCCTACGACGGGATTGGAGCGAGTCGATTTGAACATCGTTCCCCTCTTGCCCTATTGCGATGCGTTGATGCTGACGAGAGGGATTCTGCGGGCGGTGATTCCTCCGACCTTTCAGGGGGGTGTCGTGCTTCGGGCCAGCGGTGGGCCGAGCATTCTGAAGGAGCTGTCCAACGAGCAGATTGCCGTGGATATCGAGGACGCCGTCCGCTTAAACGTTTCGGCTTTGGCGGTCCAGGTGTTCGTGGGTGGGGAGTTCGAAACCCAGACCATTCACAACATGACCCGTCTGATCGATCAGGGAAACCGTTACGGCATACCGGTCTTTGCGGTGACGGCCGTCGGTCGCGAGATGAAGCGCGACGCCCAGTACTTTCGCCTCGCGTGCCGGATCTGTGCCGAGTTGGGGGCTCAGTTCGTGAAGACGTATTACGTTCCCGACGGCTTCGATACGGTCGCCGCTTCCTGCCCCGTTCCGCTGGTGATGGCCGGAGGGAAGAAGCTGCCTGAGTTAGACGCCTTGACGATGGCGTACCGCGCGGTCGAAGAAGGTGCGTCCGGAGTGGACATGGGTCGGAACATCTTTCAGGCCGATTGTCCTCCGGCCATGATTCAAACTATTCGCAAGGTGGTGCACGAACGAATGAAACCGGCCGAGGCCCTCGACTTCTACCATGCGAAGAAGACCGAGTTGGAGCGTGAGGAACGTTGACCACCCCAAAACCGGTTCAGTTAACCTTCGTTGGGCAAACGGTGGCGACTACCGACTGTGAACCGGCGATCGTTCGTTCCGTCTTCGGTGGATTTCCGGGCGCCTTCTCGCCTATGGGCATGGGAGGAGTGGAATGGTGAATGCCACAGCGAATTCTGAGACCACCCTTGCCGGGTTGCGGCGGCTGAGTCCTGCACTGAGTGTTGGTGTACTGACGGCGGACTTGCTGCACTTGGAGGAGGACCTGGCGAAGCTGGACGGGACGGGGGTGGAAATCCTTCATTTCGATGTCATGGACGGATGCTTCTGCCCTGGAATCACGGTAGGCGTCCCCTTTGTCCGCGGTGTAGAACGTCAGGGTTACGTTAAAGACGTTCACTTGATGGTTCGGGATCCGCACCTCAGCGTCGGCGACTACGTAGCAGCCGGGGCCGACATCGTTACCATTCACGCCGAAGCGGGCTGGACGGCCCATCGGACCCTTCAAATTCTGAGCGGGGAGGAGAATCGCAACGATCCTTCCCGGGGTGTCGTTAGGGGCGTGGCACTGAAC
>JAPXNP010000400.1:0-2811 GCA_033811955.1 Acidobacteriota bacterium | reverse complement strand
GGATTGCCGACGGCGTTTTCGCGTACGTGGCAGGACAATGTCGGTTAATTCCATCAGCGAAATAAATCAGTGAGCGGCCTGAGGACAGAGGTTTCTTTGGCGTACGCCCGATCACAGAAGGAGATGTGCCATGTCAGAGGACGAACGATCCCTACGCTCCCGGCCCGGTGTCGCCTACTCCGTGCACTTTCCGGAACCGGACTATTCGCGGCCGGTCCTGGAGATTCCCGAGGCGTTTCGTTCGAAATTTCGCCGCCGGCTGGCGAGCCTATATGGAGAGGCCGTTGCAGACGAATACCTTCCGGAGCTGGCGCGGATTCTGAAGGTCTACTATGCCCACAAGCCGGACCACATGATCGCCGACGAAAGGAACTTCGATCCGACCCAGCGCTTCACCGAGAAGGATGTCATGATGATCACCTACGGGGATCTAGTGCGCCGACAAGGGGAACCGCCGATCCGCACGTTGGCCGATTTCTGTGACGACTACCTCGAAGGGGTGGTCAATACTCTGCACATATTGCCCTTTTTCCCGTCCTCCTCGGATCGAGGATTTGCGGTCACCGATTTCGAAACGGTGGATCCGCGCCTGGGTACATGGGAGGACATTGCCCAACTGGAGCATCGGTACCGCCTGGTGTTCGACGGAGTCTTCAATCACGTTTCTTCGCAGGCCCGCTGGTTTCGTGAGTTCCGAGACGGTGATCCTTACTATGGCAAATTCTTCCTCAGCTTCCATTCGCCGGAGGCCATCGATCGGGAGCATATGAAGCTGATCTTTCGACCGAGAACGACCCCCCTGTTGACCCCCTGCGACACGGTGTACGGTCGCAAGTGGGTCTGGACGACGTTCTCCGAGGATCAAATTGATTTGAACTACCAAAATCCTGATGTCCTGATGCGGGTCCTGGAAATCCTACTGCTCTATGTCCGGAAGGGGGCTGACATGATTCGCCTGGACGCAGTGGGTTTTCTGTGGTGGGAACCCGGCAGCTCGGGTATTCACTTGGATGAGACCCACGAAATCGTGCGACTGTTTCGCGATGTGCTTGATCTCGTTGCCCCGGGGGTGGCTCTGGTGACGGAAACTAATGTCCCCCACGAGCGGAACATTTCCTATTTCGGGGACGGTCGGAACGAAGCACAGATGATTTACAACTTCCCGCTGCCTCCGCTAACCCTTTACGCATTCTACCGGGGGGATTGCAGTGTCTTGACTCGCTGGGCCGCAAACCTAGAGAAGGTTTCCGACATGGCCACGTACTTGAACTTTCTGGACTCTCACGACGGCATCGGCTTGATGGGAGCGCAAGGAATTCTGTCCGAAGAGGAGATTGCGTGGCTGGTACGAACGGCACAGAATTACGGCGCCCTGGTCTCGTATAGGGCCGGTCATGAAGCTCGAGAATGTCCCTATGAGTTGAACACGACTTGGTTTGGAGCCCTGAATCACGAGGCCCAAGATGAGGATCTGGCCTTTCAAATTCGCCGTTTTGTCGCGTCCCGAGCGGTAGCCTTGGTGCTTCGCGGTGTGCCCGGTATTTACATGCACAGCCTGATCGGGACGGAGAACGATATTCGGGCGGTGCTGGCCACGAATTCGAAACGAGACATCAACCGGCAGATCATTGACGTGGAATCGCTGGAAGCCGCTCTAAGGGATCCGTTCTCGAAAGTCTCGCGGATTGGCCGTCAGTTGGGACGCTTGCTCCGCTTGAGAACGCAGCAACCCGCCTTTCATCCGAACGGCGGGCAGCAAGTGCTGGACCTGGATCCTCGGGTTTTCGCCGTCGTTCGCACATCTTGTGACGGCTCCCAGGTGTTGCTGGCCCTGACGAGCATCAGCCCAGAGGTTTGTTGGATCCGTGTCTCCCGGGCTCAGCTCCCCGTGCCGGTGAGACGATGGCGGGACTTGGTCAGCGAGGTGGAGTGGGAGACCGACAACGGCGAACTTGTCATTCAGGTTCATCCCTACGACGTCCTCTGGTTGCAGGCCGAGTGAGAGGGCGAAACCGTCTTCTCGTCCGGAAACGTTAGTGGATCGCCTCATAGAAAGCTTCGATGTTAGCCGCCTGATCACTCAAGTATTCCACCAGTTCTTCGACGGACTCGTCCTCAAGCCCGAGGAGGAGGAGGTCGTCTGCTTGCAAGGGACAGCACTCGTGCTTCTGTTGGAAGGGTTCCACTTGCTGAGCTACGAAGTCGGAGACCCGAAGCGTGGCTAGAGCGAGGGTGTCCACGTTTTCAGGCTGCTCGGCGGAATGGTGGAACACGATCGGTTGGATGAGCAAATCTGGGAATTTCCATCGGCGCAGGAGAAGTCCCGCCACGGTGCCGTGGTCCGCCCCGAAGATTTCGGACTCCGCCTGGCTGAGGTGGGCCGCCTCACCCCGCTCGACATCGAGCAACGCCCGTTGAAAGAGAGGTGGGAAAAAATGGGCCAAGACGAGCTTCCCCACGTCGTGCAGGATGCCCGCGATGAAGAGGGCTTCCGGATTGGGGTGGCGGCAGCGACGTCCCAGCCGCTGCGTAAGAGTGCCGACGGCCAGGCTGTGAATCCAAAGATCCTTAGGGCAAAGGCCCGACTCGGAAGGGCGGGCGCCCGGGAAAGCGTGGATCAAAGGAATGGTGACGGCCAAAGACTTCACCATACGCAGGCCGATGAGGACAATGGCCTTTTGTAGGGTTGAGATTTCCCCTGAGAAACCGTAATAAGCCGAGTTTGCGACTCGAAGAATCTTAGCTGTGACGGAGGGGTCGTGCGAGATCACTTGGGCGATCTCGCCAACGCCGGCGTCGTCGTCTTCGAGG
>JAPXNP010000399.1:0-2815 GCA_033811955.1 Acidobacteriota bacterium | reverse complement strand
CTCCGCCTCCTCCAACAGAGGGAACCGGGTGCCTTTCCGCGCACTGGTCAGAACCGTTTCCGGTCTGATTTCGGGCGCCGACCGCAACCTGACCCGGTCCGTCCCCTGCACCTCCGCCAATCGGACGACAGCAAAAACCGCTTCGTGAACCGAAGAGGCCGTCAGGAGCACCACCAGGATCGCGACTCTCTTAGAGATCACGTGCTTCTCCTCCCGACGCCATTATGGCCGCCCACGGTGACGTCCGAAAACGACGGAATTGGTGACGGGGGTCGCTTCAGCAATGATCCCATCCCGCTTACAATGCATCTTTGTATCTCGTAGGTGCGTCAGTGATATTGACGTTCTCTGGGACACGGGGGGCGATCGGCCTGCCGTGGGCGGGAAGTGCAAGGCGGTTTCTTCTCTTGCGGGAAGGCATCGCGAAACCGTTCTCGAGGAAACGGGGAGACCGGCGAAGAAGACCGGTGCAAAGGACGAAGATGGATATGAGGGTCAGGGTGGGTACGTTACAAGCCTTCTTTTTTGTCGCGGCGGGCGCCCTTTGGCTGACGCCTGCGGCGTACGCCCTGTCGGTGAGGACGATCAACCTGGAGGAAACGGTTCGGCTTAGTGGACAAGCGTTCTTCGGCCGCTGCCTGGAGACGCGCGACCTCCCCCATGACGAAATGGGCTTAGCCGTACGTGCCTACCGGTTTTTGGTATTGGAGCCGATTCTGAACACACAGGCCGGTGAAATCGTGGAGTTTCACCAAGTGCGGGGCGGTAAGGTGGTGGGAGGGATTTTCGGCATGCCGGAATTCGAAAAGGGCCAAGAGCTGCTTCTCTTCCTGCATCCGGAATCCCGCCTGGGACTGACCAGTCCGGTCGGGATTCACCAGGGAGTGTTTCGCCCGGTCCGCTTGGCTGACGGAGAGATCGGGTTCGTCAACGGAGCGGGAAATCGGAACCTTGCCGTCAATCTCCGACCGGAGAAGGCCGGAGCGGCCGCAGCCCAGGTCGCCGCGTTGCAGTCGGCTCGTCCTCTGCGCCTCGGCGAGCTGCGATCCATGGTGGAACGGTTCCGACAGGATGCGCCACAGGCGGAGATGCAATGACTGACCGAGAGAGAAACGAGGCAGGTCGGCGAGATTCCGGGGGTTCTAGATGCCGGAGGTCCGGCGTGCCAAGGTTTTGGCGTGCGCGGTTGCCGGGGCTGGGAAAAGGGCACGCCGCCGGTGACGTGCTCTGTTGGGCTTTCGATAGGTCTCGCGAGACTCCGGGCTCGGGACCCGAAACACGGAACACGGCGCCCGAGAGGCGAAACCCCGTGCGGCTTTTCGTCCCGGCCGTGACAGCCTTCCTGTTGGCGGCGACTGTAGGCAGTAGCCCCCTGTGGGCCGGCGGGCCGAACTATGTCAAGTACTACACGGGTCTGGTCGGCCGCTGGATTCCGGCGCAAGATGTCCCGTACACCATCGACAACGGTCCGCTTAGGGTCAACCCAAGAACTCAGTCGGTAATTTACACTCGGGACCAAGGAGCCGCCATTGTCCAAGCGGCGGCGGAAAGTTGGAACGCGGTTCCCCACTCCGCTCTTTCATTGAACTTTAAGGGGTTCCTGGCGAAGGATTTCAGCGGGAAAGACGTGAATCTGACTACGGGCGCACTCACTGGATTGCCCCGGGAGAACCCCATCATTTTTGATGCGGACGGAAGCATCACCGAGTTGTTCGGTGGCGACACAGGAGGAGTAGTGCTGGGATTTGCCGGTATCCGGCTCATTTCCCCCGACGGCACGCAATTTTTGTCGGGATGGATGGTCCTCAACGGCCAGGCGGTAAGTCTACAAGGTTCTACTGAGCGCAAACTATTCCAACAAACGGTTGCCCATGAACTCGGGCACCTTCTAGGTCTTGACCACAGCCTCGGCTTGCCCGAAAACTGGGAGGAACGGCTCAGCTTCGGGCGTCACGTTCCTCTCATGTTCCCAATCGGGCAAGATACATCCCTTTCGGAAATCCCCGTCACCGACGACGAGTCCTGGCTGGCATGGTTATACCCGACCGACGATTTCGACTCGCAGACGGCGACGATCCGGGGCCGTGTAGCCCGGCTTCGGCCGGGGGGGCCCGCTCTGCAGGGAGCCAACGTGACGGCTATGCCCGCTGTTTGGAGTTCCAAGACGGGCCGGTTGACGCCGGGCCGGGAGAACGTGACCACGTGTGTTACCGACTTCCTGACCCGGGGCACCGGCGAGTTCGAGCTGCCGGGTTTGGCGCCCGGGTGCTACTTCGTCCGACTGGATCCTATACCGAACTACATTTCCGGCATTAAGGTCACCGAGGGCAGTAACATCGGTCCCTTCGAGACGGACGAACGACCTGCAAACATTGACCGGGAGTTCTACGATCTGAACGAGTCGTCGGAAGATGATCCGGCGGCTGGGGAAGTGATTTGCCTGTCCGCCGGGGAGGTCCTGGAGGGCGTGGAGATTGTAGCCAACGAGCCCTCCTCGGGCTTCGTACGGCTGTCCGGAAACCAAGCTCCGTTGCGCCTCCAAATGCTGGACGACGATGCGCGCCTGGTGATCTTCCCCGACAACTTCACGTTTCCGTTTTTCGGCAACGTTTACCGGGAGGTCTTCGTCAACAGTGACGGGAATCTAACCTTCGGCGTGGGTGACGCCCGACCGGGGGAATTTCGTACATTGGATCGCATGCTGGCGGGGCCGCCGCGCATCGCTCCCCTGTTTACGGACCTTGATCCCGACGGCGGCGAAACAGTCACCGCCGAAAGCGGCGCCGGATGGGTTCGCTTCGCGTGGACCGGAGTG
>JAPXNP010000398.1:0-2817 GCA_033811955.1 Acidobacteriota bacterium | reverse complement strand
GGCGCTGGAGGAGATCTGTCCCGCCCGGGAGAACCCGCGGCTTCGTTCCCGGGGGATTCCTTCGTACTCGGCTCTGCGACGTTTTGTCCCGGATCGTCCCGGGCACGACCGCCGCTACGCTATGGATATTGCGAAGGTTGAGCGGGAATTGGGCTGGGAGCCTAGGCACTCCTTTGCCGAGGGAATGAGGGCCACAGTACGGTGGTATTTGGAGCATCTCGATTGGTGCGAGGAAATACAGGCCAAGGGTTACCGACGTGAGCGGCTGGGTCTGGATTCTGGAGCCGCCGGAGGGCGACGGGAGGAGGAGGAATGAAGCGCAAGGGCATTGTTCTTGCCGGAGGATCAGGGAGCCGTCTCTACCCCCTCACCAAGGCCGTCAGCAAGCAGCTCGTCCCGGTCTACGACAAGCCGATGATCTACTACCCCCTGTCCGTATTGCTCCTGGCCGGTATTCGGGACGTCCTCGTCATCACCACTCCCCACGACGTCCCGGCTTTCCGAAACCTGTTGGGTGACGGAGAGGACTTCGGCCTGCGCCTGGAATATGCGGTTCAGCCCCGTCCGGGCGGCATCGCGGAGGCTTTTCTTATTGGGCGGGACTTTATCGGCGGAGATCCGGTGGCTCTCATCTTGGGAGACAACCTCCTCTACGGGCACGGACTGACCGAGAATCTCCAACGCGCGACGGCACGGAACGAGGGGGCGACGGTGTTCGCGTACCCGGTGAGTGATCCTGAGCGGTACGGCGTGGTCGAATTCGGCGCCGACGGCCGGGCCGTCTCCATTGAGGAAAAACCGAAGCACCCTCGCTCGAACTATGCGGTCACCGGGCTTTACTTTTACGACGGCGCAGTCGTGGACGTCGCGGCGTCGCTTCGTCCTTCGGCTCGGGGCGAACTGGAGATCACCGATGTGAACCGATGCTACCTGGAACAGGGCGGATTGCATGTCGAGAAGTTGGGTCGAGGTATCGCCTGGCTGGACACCGGAACACCCGCATCGCTGTTGCAGGCTTCCAACTTCATCCAAACTCTGGAGCAACGCCAGGGGCTCATCGTCGCCTGCCTCGAGGAGATCGCCTATCGGCAGGGGTACGTGAGCCGGGAGCGACTCCGTGCGCGGGCCGAGGCGATGAAGGCGAGCCAATACGGTCAATACCTGTTGCGCGTTTTGGACGGGCATACCTGGTGAAGATCCGCCGTAGCCTACCGAGCTTTCGGTATTCTCCACCACCTGCGGACCGGAAGTCGTTTCGGGTGTTTTGTCCGGCCTAAGCCGGGTGTTTTTGCCTGTGCTAATATCCGGAACGTGACTCGCCTCTATCTCGTGGACGGGATGTCTCATATCTACCGTGCCTACTACGCCATTCGCGGGTTGACCAACCGCCGAGGAATGTCGACGAACGCCGTTTACGGTTTCGTGACCATGATGCGGAAACTGATCGACGAGGAGCATCCGACCTACCTGGGTGTGGCGTTCGACAGCTCGGGGCCGACCGTCCGTCATCTGGAGTACGAAGAGTACAAGGCCACCCGTCCCAAGATGCCTGAGGATTTGGCCGAGCAGCTGCCGTATATCCGTCGCTACTGCGAAGCGATGCGGATCCCGATCCTGGAGATGGAGGGCCAGGAGGCCGACGATATCATCGGTACCTTGGCTAAGAAGGCGGAAGCCAAGGGCCTTGAGGTGGTCATCGTCAGCATCGACAAAGATTTGCTACAGCTGGTAAACGATCGGATCCACGTGTTGGATACCCGCAACGGAACGCTCTACGGACCGGAAGAAGTGCGCAAGAAATGGGGTGTCCCGCCGGAACGCATGGTTGACGTGCTCAGCTTGATCGGGGACGTCTCCGACAACATCCCGGGTGCACCGGGCATCGGCGAGAAAGGGGCGAAAGCGCTGATAGCGGAGTTCGGTAACCTTGACGCTCTGCTGGAGCAGGCGGGCAAGGTCCGGAAGAAAACCTATCGGGAAAGTCTCCTGGCGAATGCGGAGCAAATCCGTCGCAGCCGTGAACTGTTGAGAATCCGGTGCGACTTGCCGGTGGAGCTGGACTTGGAACGGCTTCGGCTGAGTGAGCCCGACAATGAAGCTCTGCGGGCTCTCTACCAGGAGCTGGAATTCGCCAGCCTATTGGAGGATCTCCCTCGCCCCTCTCCCGCCCGGAAGGGTGTGCGAGTAAGAAAGGTGAGCTCTCTGGAGGATCTTCAGGCTGAAGGGGGTATCGCGGATGAGTCGGCCGTAACGGGTGTAGCCGTGGCTTACGAGGCCGGCTGGACGTTGCGCCCGCAGGTGAAGGGCCTTGCCGTGTGCCGGAGTGACGGGGAAGCCCTGTACGCCGATCGGGAGGTGGTGGTTCGAGCCAAGGCTCCGAACCTCCTTTTTCAGTTTCTGCGACATCCTTCGATTCATGATTGGAAACGGTGGCTGTTGGCCTCTTACGCGTCCGATTGGTCGCCTCCCGCGACCGAGGTCGACGACGTGATGCTTATGGGGTACCTGCTGGCCCCGAATGAGAGAGACTTTTCCTTGCAGGCCCTCGCCGGCCGACATCTGCCCGGTGAACCCTTGGATTGGACCGGTATGAGCCGAGAGGAGGAAGTTCTCGCGCTGCAAGCCGAGGTTGTCCGTACGCTGACCGGTCGGCTGACCCCTGAGCTGGAGAAGCTGGAGTTGACACGGCTGTTTCGAGACGTGGAGATGCCGCTGGTGCGGGTCCTGGCGGACATGGAGTGGGTGGGCGTCCGCATCGACACGGATCAGCTCGCCGAGTTGTCCAAGGAGTTGGAGGGCGAGATCGAACGTTTGAGC
>JAPXNP010000397.1:645-2818 GCA_033811955.1 Acidobacteriota bacterium | reverse complement strand
GGAATCCACGGCAAGCGATAAGCACTTCGGGAGGTCAGCAACCACACCGATTCTCGGATAACCGGTCGCAGCAGGTTACCCCAAGCCGCTTCATCTCCCCAAGCCGCAGAAAACTTAGAAACATCGACGATTGCTCCGCTCAGCACCTGGCCGCCCAACTCAGCTCCCTTTTCAAGCACCAGAACTCTGGGAAAACCCGCCGCGGTCTCTCCGCCGAGTCGGGTTTTGAGGACGTGCGCCGCCGTCAAGCCTGCCGGACCGGCCCCTACGATCAAGACATCTACTTCGAGGCGCTCCCGCTGCATTAGCTCCTCGGAATCTACGTCGCCCATCCGCACCGCAGCCCGGCGGACGCGAAATTGCCGAAACCTGCCGTCCCAGTCCGGGTCTCAACGTATTTCCGGAGGTTTTGCCAACCCATGAGACGCCGTCCCCCCGCGGTTCCACGGCGGCAAACGGAACCGCTGGACGCTGCATCACCCACCGGGTGCCGGACTGAGAATACTCCGGCCGCGGTTCTCATTCTTCGGCCGGGCTCGCCGCCAACGGCGGAATCGCCTGGTCGAAGATGCGAGTATTCCAACGCTCGAGGTACTCCCGATGTTCCGGAGTATCCGGGTACGACTCGCCCGGCGGATAGGGATAGGCCGTCATCCTGTGGGACGGAAGTGGACCCAAGAAGTGAGGACCGGCCGAATTCGGATCCATATCCTTTCCGAACCCGTCAACATAAACCAGATAGTCCCTAGTCCAGCCCGGCGGCAAGGAAGGCAGGTCGCTCACATCAAACTCCACCGCCACTTCGTCGCCCGACCGGGTAATAACAAACATGTCGTCGACTTCCTGCAGAAGAGGCAATACATCGCCGTATCGGGTATAGGCTCCCACGTGTACCTTCCATTCGGGCTGCACCAGCTCATCGTAGATGTAAGCGGGGGGTTGCTGCCCGTCCGGGCTGTAGGGGCGAGGAAAACCATGGTAGCGGAGCTCGGCCCTGGAGGCGGGAATCCGGAACAGCCGGTAGTCGTCCCGGGGTCCTCCTGTGGCCACCAGGATCTGATCCCAGTAGATTTTCATATTGGTAACGATGCGTACCTCCCGGGAAGCAGACAAAAACCGACCGGACAAATCCACGGTCATCGTCTTCGGCAGCCCGGCCGGAAACCCCATCCGCTCAAGCACCGTCACCCATCGCCCGGATGCATCCCGAACCTGAACGTAAGGCGGTATCTGTGCCAGACCCGCTTGTGAGGCGGCCAGATTGCTGGTACTGTCGGCATAGTCAATCCAGGCGTACATCAACAGCACCACATATTCCGGATCGACGTCACCTAGATCGAGCACCAGAGAGTGCTCCTCAGCATATCCCTTAAATGGGAGATCGCCCGGCACCTCAGGATATCGCCGATCAACGGCGGCAACCTCTTCCAATACGTTACGACCCGCATGATCCCGGACTGCCCTGGGTAACCTCAGATCCTGAGCGGTAATCAAGCGAAAAGGATGGTAGGGTGGACCGGGAAGCAGCTTTTCGTCGGGAAACACTTCATACTCGGCGGGATGGTCGACCACGACCAACTGCACATGATCGTACAGGATCACCTCCTCCAGCTGATTATTCATGGTGATCGCCACGCGACCGTCGCGCAGCGCTACGCCGTCACGCTGTAGCTTGATGTATTCATCCGTGTCCGGATAGTTGTAGACCCCGGGCGCAACCAACGACCCGTAAGCGCCGCCTCCGAGAAAGTCCGTCTGAAACCGGTACGTTCGGCCGTCCCAGACATACATGATCGGACACGATGTCCCCTTTCGGTCCAACTCGCTGATTTCCAAATTCTGGCGGGCAGGCTGGTCAATCTCCGACTGGAGGACTCCGTTGGGCCAAAGCAGGCGAATGACGTCGGCCTGCCGCCGTTGCCCCAGTCCGAAGTGGAAGACGGCCGGGCTCTGGGTCAAAAAGCCTTGACCCCCCATCGTCTCCCGCTTCGCCCACAAAGCACCGGCCTTTACTTCCGCCTTTACGCCATAACCCGGCTTGTTGCTATTTGTCCCCACGGGACGAACAGCAATCCACTGGTTTTGGTTCCCGCCGTCGTTGCGCAACAGCCAGGGAGCCCCACCGTTTGTTGCAAGCACGAGATCGAGATCCCCGTCACCGTCAAAATCGGCC
>JAPXNP010000397.1:0-635 GCA_033811955.1 Acidobacteriota bacterium | reverse complement strand
TGCTAACACCCCGTAAGGGACGTCCCGACACTCTGTTTAGGCCGACCGCCGTCGTCACATCGACAAAATCACCATCTCGGTTTTGGAACAGATAAACCTTCCCGGAGTCCCCCGCACCGGAAGACTCCATCAGCAGGACCGAAACTACCAGGAGATCCAGATCGCCGTCGTTATCGTAATCGAACAGAAGAGGAACCAAATCGCGGCCAAGAACCTCAGTTCCCGGCACCACCTTGGGTTCGTACCGGTTGTATCCAAGGTTCCGCCAGATGGTGATCCCGCCGCCAGCGGCGCTGAAGACGAGATCCAACAGCCCGTCTCCATTCAGATCCCCGGCAGCAGCTCCGTGCCCGGCCGCTCGGCCCGTCCAAGGTGGCTCCTGGGCCCGGAAAGAACCATCGCGAAGGTTGCTCAACAGTCGGTGGCCTCCGGAAAGATCCAGAAGCAGGAAATCAACATCACGGCTGTCGTCAAAGTCGGCGGTAATGATTCCCACACTCCGGAGGCCGGGCTGATCCAACCGCGCGTCCTTGGCAACATCCGTAAACGTTCCGTTTCCATTGTTGCGAAATAAACGGTTCCCGGCCGGGGTCAGCGCGTCGGGGACCTCTCCTTGTACCGAAGCTCCTTTGGGC
>JAPXNP010000396.1:0-2823 GCA_033811955.1 Acidobacteriota bacterium | reverse complement strand
GAATCAAGGCCAACCGCAAGTGGCTCGATCACAAGGTGGACTGGACTAACCTGGAAGAATCGCAGGCAATTGCGTTACTTGACCCGCAGACATCTGGAGGATTGTTCCTGTCGGTGCCGAAATCGGTAGCCGAAGCGATGCAGAAGCAGAGTAAGCAGGCGGCAATAATCGGCCGTGCTCGTGCCAAACAGGAGTATTCCATCCGCTTCACTCCGGGGGCAATCAATCAGGGCTGATTTTAAGAGCGCGGAGAAACCGCTCGTCCTGAGGCGTGAGCTCGAGCCTGAACTCTGGTTTTACCGGGTACTCGACAATCCCCTCCTCTCGACGACTAAAGCCGACCGTGGCCTCGATAATCAAAAACACATCGTAGCCCTGTTTACGGATCTCCTGAATTGCCTCCGTGACTTCGGCCGACTCGGTCAGAGCTTCGTTAATCGCCTCCTCCAATCGCCGTCGGTAGTCTTTCAGCTCATCCTTTTCCATGACGGTCACGCTCCGCGTGCTTACCTGCCACCAACATCTTACCAAAGCTTGGACGGTGCCACACGAGATTCTGTACCCTCTCCAGGGCATCGGTTCTCCCACCCACTGCGACCCGGAAGGCTCAACCAAACAGTTCGGTCCCCCAGGCATCATCCGAACAGACTCGAAACCTGGCTTCCGTCGAAATCCGCTGAAAGTCCTCAGCGAATCGTTTTCAAGCGTCGAGATCACCAAGGTGTTCGTCGCGACTGCCCTTTTGTCTCTCGCCAACAAAGCAGGACTGAGAACGCCACGCGGTAAGCCCCCGCCAAGTACACACCCACGGCTCGAAGTAAGAACGAATAATCCGGGCCGCCCCCTAGGCCGGTGGCAAAACGGCTAAATCACCTCTACTGCCATACGAGAAGACTGGCGCTCATCGCTGTAAATTTTGCCGTCCAGAATATGGATAATCCGCTCCGCATGCTGCGCGATATCGAGCTCATGCGTCACCAAAACGATAGTATGGTTCTCCCGGTGCAGACGGTCGAATAGCGCCATGATCTCGTTCCCGGTTCGGGAATCCAGATTACCCGTAGGCTCGTCAGCCAAGATGATCGAAGGGCTGTTCACCAAGGCCCGAGCAATGGCAACCCGCTGTCGCTGTCCTCCAGAAAGTTCGTTGGGGCGGTGGTGAATCCGATCACCCAATTCCACTTCTTGGAGAGCCTCTAAAGCCCGATTCCGCCGTTCCCCGGCGGGCATGCCGGCATAGATCAAAGGCAACTCCACGTTTTGGAGCGCAGAAGCTCGCGGTAAGAGGTTGAAGGTCTGGAACACAAACCCGATTTCCCTGTTTCGGATGTAAGCCAGTTCGTCATCGTCCATCGAACTTACAAGCCGACTGTTCAGGCGATATTCGCCTCGTGTGGGGGTGTCGAGGCAACCAATAAGATTCATTAAAGTTGACTTGCCGGACCCTGAAGGCCCCATGATAGCAACGTACTCGCCCCTTTGAATCTCAAAGGAAACTCCTTGAAGCGCGTGGATCTCTTCTGCCCCCATTTCATAGGTTTTCCAAAGGTCAATGGTCCGAATGAGAGGCTCAGCCATGGGGACTCCTCCTACTTACTCGCGACACGTACCACGTCTCCGTCGCTCAGAGACCGAAGGGTTTTGTAATCACCGACCACGATAGTGTCACCCTCCTCAAGACCTGAAAGGACTTCAAGGAGTGTCTCCCCGGTTATGCCCGTCTGCACCGGAATAAACACCGCCTTCCCGTTTTCAACGCGGAAAACACCTTCAAATTCCTTTCTCTCAACGTCTCCCGGTCTTTGGACCGAAGGCTCGGAAGTTGCGCTCTTGCGACTCTGCGTCGTGCTGCGGACGAGGTTGCCGTCAACGTCCACCGGAAACTCCCGAATGGTTAGCGCCTGAATTGGGATAGCAAGTACATTCACCCGCTTTGCCGTCGTAATCTCGCCAGTACAGCTTAGACCGGGCCGCAAGATCGCCGGAGGGTCCTCCAACTGGACAACCACCTTAAAATCCTTCGCCTGTTGGGTTCCCGACGTCGTTATTGCAGAGCTTCCAATTTCCGTCACCGTTCCGGTTAAGGGTCGGTCCGGCAAGGCATCCACTTTGACAACGGCCGGTTGTCCTAATGCGAGATCCACAATGTCGGATTCATCGACCTCGAGCTCAGCCTCGATCACGGACAGGTCTGCAATGATCATCAAGGTCGCAAGAGGGTTGTTTAAGGTGCCGGGCACAGCTCGCTCACCCACCTCAACATTCATCTGTGTGATGACTCCGGACAGGGGCGATCGAAGCACGGTTTTGCCCAGAAGATCCCGAGTGCGTTCGAGGAGAGCCCTCTGCTGGGCAACCCGACTTCGCGCGCTCTCGTACGCCAGCTCAGCCTGCGTTACGAGAAGTTTAGTCGCTTCGTATTGTTTGTTCACCTGCTGCAGGCGCAGCTCTGCGGACTCGAAAGCCGATTCGGCGGCAAGTAAATCATTTCTCGCCAGCTCATAGCTGTCCTTTGAAATCAAGTTCTCTTCAAAAAGCTGTTGTTTTCTTTCGAACGTCGACCGAGCGATTTCAAGGCTCTTACGGGCGTGCTCCAATTCAACCTCAGCCAAGCGAACATTGGCTTCGTCACGTTGGAGATTGACGCGCTGAGCCACAATCTGCATCTGCTGGTTATTCGCCTCGGCTTCAGTCGCGCGCAAAATCGCTTCCTGAGCACGAAACTCCGTCTCGGACTGGACAGGATCAATGCGGAGAAGAAGATCGCCCTTCTCCACGCGGTCGCCTTCGGCGACGTACAATTCCGTAATCACACCGCTGATC
>JAPXNP010000395.1:0-2829 GCA_033811955.1 Acidobacteriota bacterium | reverse complement strand
TACCGCGACGACTCGGGACGGGTCGCCCATAAGTTGACACGGAAGAACTTCTCCGGTTTCATCATGCCCGAGGACGACCATGAAACCCGGTACTTCGTGCCCTGGGGTTCCATGGCCACCGCTGACTTCGCAGCCATGATGGCCGCAGCGGCTCGTGTCTTCCAGCCATACGACGCCGAATACTCGGAACTTTGCTTGCAAGCCGCTCTCCGGGCTTACGGGTTCCTGACGCAGAACCCCGCATACCACCAGGCCGATCAAACAGGATTCAGCACCGGTGGTTATGAAAGTACCGACGGCGACGATCGCCTTTGGGCGGCCGCCGAAATCTGGGAAGCCACCGGCGACCAGCAGGCTTTGGCCGACTTCGAAGCGCGGGCCGAAAATTTCCGGCCAAAGATCGACACCGATTTTGACTGGGGAAACGTGAAAAACCTGGGGATGCTGACCTACCTGGAATCTTCGCGGCCCGGCCGAAATTCCGAACTGGTACAGCAAATCCGGGAGTCCCTGGTCCAGGCCGCCAACCTGATCGTGACGCGGGCCCAGGCTCATGGTTACCGCCGCGGCCTCGCCAATTACTATTGGGGGGCCAACGGCACGGTGGCCCGACAAACCTTGCTTTTGCAAACGGCCAACCGGGTCTCGCCTGACTCCAAGTATGTTCACACGGCTTTGGACGCCATAGCTCATTTGTTCGGGCGGAACTACCATCGGCGTTCCTACGTCACCGGCCTGGGAATCGATCCGCCGCTGTACCCTCACGACCGGAGATCGGGAGCCGACGACGTCGCTGCACCCTGGCCCGGTTACCTGGTCGGAGGCGGCTGGCCCGGCCCTAAAGACTGGAAAGACGAAGAGGGCAGTTATCAAACCAACGAGATCGCCGTCAACTGGCAAGCGGCTTTGGTTTATGCCCTGGCCGGCTTTCTGCCCGGGCCCGAGGAGGCTCAAACTTTTGCTCAGCTGGCCCTGGGTGATGGTTACGAAGGTGTCCTCTTGCTGACCAATCCCTCCGAGAACGAGTGGCAGGGCAGTTTGGAAGCCTATCGGGGAAACCACGATCCGTGGCTGGTTTCCATCGACACCGGAGAGAGTCCTCCCTTTCCGGCTGTAGCGGCGGAGATTTGGATTTCCGCCCAAGGAGCCCGAAAGGTCGTGGTCAGGCCGGCTCCATCGGAGACCGATACCGCCCTCGGAGGCTATCTCGTCCTTCGAACCACTCAGCCGGATACCAACGGGCCTTTGGGTGTCAGCTATTTTTACAGCCTGCGGCCGAAGGGCGTGTTGCGTGACTCCGTGGGTGTCGCCCCGAGTACTTCGGCCCGTCATTTCGTGTTGCCGGTGGAGCGAACATCACGCGTGGACACCGGAGTAGCCTGGACCACGGCACGTCTTCAGGAGCGCTTCCCCGTCACGTTCCGCCTGCGAGGGGCTTCGGGCTCCCTCGAGGCTGAAGAAGAACTTGACTATACCGGTCACACAGCTCAGTTCGTGGGTGAGATCTTTGAGAGCTACTTCCGCGAACAAGGCGGCGACTTTCTCGGCTGGCTGGACATCAACTCACCTGCACCTCTTTTTTTGACCACACTGAGACTTGAATACGGCTCGGGGGGCGACTTCCAGTTGACCGCAACACCACCGGTAGCCAGACCTTGAAAGGCCGGGAAAGAAAGATGTGAAGTTTTGGAAAACCATGAAGGAGTCTCGGCCGGAACTGCGAGTTGACGAAAGTCCGGAACCGAGCATAGCATGCAAGATGAGGAAGAATAGATGAAAGCACGAATGGCTCTCATCGGAATTATCGTTCTGGCGGTTTCCGTTTTACAGACTTCGGCCGCCGAAAAGGAACTCACGCTCGATCAGGTTCGGCAGCAGCACTTAAAGAATTTCTTGGGCGACGTCCCTCCGGAAGGAATGATGGCTCCACGACTGCTTTCCGGCATTTCGGCCATGAAAATCCTCGACGGAGGCACCGGCCTGGTTAAGGGAACGATGAAGTTCCGTACGGCGCCCGACGCCGCGCTTTTGCTACTCCAGTTCGACAGTCAGGGCTATCCCCGGGACGGCTTTCGACTCAAGGAAGACGGCACGGTTCTACCCATCGAGGTTTCTCCCGGTTCCGCCGGCTTCCTCGCCGGGTTCATTGACAGCTACCGATTCGTTGTTCGATCCGGCCTTTTCGGAAGTGTCCTCTCCACCTCCTGGCCGTTTCTCAAGAGCGATCCGGGGATACAAATGCAGTTCAAAGGGGAGAAGAAGGTCGACAAGCAGAAACTCCTCCACGTGGAGTGTGGATTCGAGGCCGGCATGAAATCGGATGTGTACTTCGATCCCAAGACGTTCCGCCACGTCCGTACCGTCCATCGTATCCCTCCCGACCGGGGCAACGCTTACCTGACGGAGGAATTCGAGAACTTTCAAAAGGTAGGCCCCGTAGAACTTCCGGTCTTGTGGCGACTGACCGTGGAGTGGCGGGGTAATCGCCGAATCCTTTACGAGATAGGGGTGCAAAACATCCAAAGCCCGCCTCCCGAGGAGGGCGAGGATGAGCAGGCGATCGGATCACGATAACTGCGCCGCGTAACTTCAAAGGAAGCCGTAGCATTGGGACCGCCGCGGCGACTCTCTGTGGTCCAAGAACAAGGACGGCCCGCCGCCGTGGCCGGGCCGTCCTCTTTTGCTTCCCGGCGGGCGGACCCACAAGCCCCGGCTCGTTATCGGGAGAGCTTCCGTCCGACCGAAGGGTCAGCATTCGACCACGTTCAGTGCCAACCCTCCCTGGGCGGTTTCCTTGTACTTTCGGCTCATGTCCATACCGGTGTCGCG
>JAPXNP010000394.1:0-2831 GCA_033811955.1 Acidobacteriota bacterium | reverse complement strand
TGCAGTACTCGCCCCGGTTGATTGACGCCGCCACGGCGGAGACCGAGGTCACGAAGACGATGACGCCTCGAAACGACGGGTCCGCCTTCCGCTGTTCGATCATCCACCGTGCGACACGCTGGGTGAGGAAGTAGGGACCGCGCAAGTTGACGGCCAAGGTCGTGTCGAAGCTGTCTTCCGTCGCCTCGAGAATGTCCCTTCGCTCCGGCGGACCGATACCGGCGTTGTTGACCAACACGTGTAGGGCGCCGAAACGCTTGCGAATCGCTTCGAGCAGCGGGCCGTGTTCCTCCGTGTGCGACAAGTCGGCGGGAAAGTAGGCTCCCGCAGTCCGACCGGAGAAGAGCTCTTCCAGAACGGGTGAGACTTCATGACCGGATCTGCGTCCCACCAAGGCCAGTCGAAAGCCGGCTTCCGACAAGCAACGGGCGATGCCCAGTCCGATGCCCCGCGTTCCCCCCGTAATCAGCGCAATCCGGTCGTCAGGGGCTTGCTGCATGGTTCGACTCCTGATTCGCCCAAAAGGTCAGGTAAGGTCCCTCTTCTCGTATGCGCTGTAGATACAACGCCAGTTCGCGAAGGTGGTAGTCCCCCCACTGGCTCGACTCCCCGCACGGAATCCTCCAACCGACGGGAATGTGGTCCCAACCCCGCGGGCGGTGATACACGGAGTGTAGCAACAGACCTTCATGCTCGGGATCCTCGCTGAGGTAAGGTGAGTCCATCAGCGTTGCCGCGATGGTGAGGCCGGCCTGCCGGTAACGTTCGACTGTGGGGTCGGAGGTGTGTTGCTCGAGAAAGTGGGCCAGGCGGAGAAAACCTTGGGCGGCCACGGCGGCGGCCGAACTGTCCACCGGCTCCTCGTCGTTGAAAGGGTCGGCAGGGTTGTCGCCGATTTCGGAGAGCCGACTTAGGCCGGGTGCGTGAGTGTCCCAGTAAGGGACGCCGTTGGTGGGGCTGGTGCGGAGATAGTACTCCGCCGTAGCCAGAGCGGCTTTCGCCAGCTCGTCGATAATGGTCTCTTTGCTTCGGTGAAACTCCGGCGTCTTCTCGGGAAGGCTGTTCAGAAACTCCAGTTGCTCGGCACATCCCAGAAGGATCCAGGCAAGTGCGCGCGTCCACGTGGTCCAAGGGGACCAGCCTTGTTGTGAACTCGGACAGCGAAAGCTCCCGGTACGGACGTTGAAGATCACTTCGTGCGCAACGCGGCCTTCCACATCGTAAATGTCTCGCCCTTCTCCGTAGTACACGTTGTACCGGCATGTAGTGAGGGCGTGCTGCAACAGCCGCTCGAGCAAGGACACCCGGCGGTCGTCCTCTTCCAGCAGCACGTGGCCGAGCAGATGCCCAAGGGCCAACACGCGCAGCGTACGGATGGTGTCGGCGAACAGTGAGTGGGGTCCGTTGAACGATTGAATGTACCCTCCCTGGGGTAGGGAAGTCCAGCGATGCGCCTGCACCGCCGCCGAACAGCGCAGCGCGGTCTCGTAGCAACGTCGCTCCCAGAGGTCGGCTTTCGTTCGCCCTTCGACGCAGAGGCGCCAGAGGTTACCGTAGGTGCTGACGATGTTGAATCCGTGGTCATGGACTCCGGTATGCGTGAGATAGTTGACCAGGTGACGCAGCGTTCCGTCGCGGCCGATCTCCAGGAAATCCGCCTCACCCGTGGCGTCGAACTGGAGGACGGCCGAACCGAAGTAAAAACCGAGCGTCCATTCCGTCCAACCCTGGCCGGTGTAACGTCCTTCGCGGGTGATGACGGGGGCCCCCTGTGACAGGTCGTACCGGGCGACCAATCGCCGGATCTTTTCGTCGGACAGCTCCCACAGACGATCGATCCGTGGGGCAAGAATGGCCGGCGTCAGGAGTGGGTTTATGCGCAACATCGCGGCCGGAATGTTACAGAAATCACCCGGGGGTCGCAATTGTGTTTCAGGAGACGCGGTTCGTCCGGATCGTGTAGCTTACATGGATCACCCGGATTTTCCGGTCTGCACGGTTCGCCGGATCTCGCGGCTAGTCCACGGGATTCGCGTCTTTCGGAGCGTCCGCGAACGCAAGGGGCTCGGCGCGCCGGGAAGGCCGTGTTAGCATGGGGCACCGATGCGGTTTGCTTTATGTAACGAGGTGCTGAAGGAAAAACCATTCGACGAGCAATGCCGACTCGCGGCGGAACTGGGATACTCGGGTCTTGAGGTTGCACCCTTTACCTTGGCGGAGGAACCTCACCGGCTGTCGTTGAGCCGCCGGCAGGAGGTGCGGCGGGCGGCTGAACAGGCCGGCATCCGGATCGCGGGGCTGCACTGGCTGCTGGTGACGCCCGCGGGTTTGGCGATTACCAGTGGGGAGGCGTCGGTCCTCCGACGGACCGAGGAAGTGCTTTGCTGTCTCGTCGAGCTGTGTGCCGAGTTGGGGGGGCAGGTGCTGGTTCACGGTTCTCCCAAGCAGCGGATGCTTCCGGAAGGGGAGGATCCCGGTTCGGTTCGGGCCCGCGTCGTCGAGTTGTTTCGGAAAGTCGCCGAGGGCGCGGAGGCTTGCGGTGTCACGTATTGCATCGAACCCTTGGGCCGCCAGGAGACGGACTTCATTAATACGCTCGCGGAAGCTGTCGGCCTGGCGCAGGAGGTAGGTTCCCCCGCTTTCAAGACAATGCTGGATACGAAAGCCGCGGCCGCAGAAGGAGCGGATCCGGTCGAACTGTGGGAACGGTGGTCGCCGTCCGGCTGGATCGCCCACGTTCACCTTAACGACCGCAATTTGCGGGCGCCCGGCCAAGGACAGGATCGGTTTTCGCCGTTGTTGCGGGCCTTGAAGGAGGCGAACTACCAGGG
>JAPXNP010000393.1:0-2843 GCA_033811955.1 Acidobacteriota bacterium | reverse complement strand
CCGTCTTCCAGGTACCAGCGGTCGTTCCCGTAGTCGCGTGCGACGAATATGAACAGTCTGTCGTACTTCTCAGCCTCACTGCGGTTGAGACGAACCCGAAGGACCAGCGCTCCGCCTTCCTCGGGTAGGTCCTCACCCTTGAGAAAGTAGCCGCGAGCCTTGACGTGTTCGACTCGCCACCACGCACTGGTGTTGCCCTGTACGAAATCCTGGGCTTCCAGCGAGACCGGCTCGTCACCAAGCATAAGTTCCAGCGTCATCTCGGGAGCCTTGTCGACCGCTCCAAAGCCTATCCGGTAGCTCCGATCCGCGACGAAGCCCTCGAACCGTGCACTGATCATCAATTCTTCCGCCGTGGACCGGATTACCGGCGCCGACATGCTGGCGCGTTCCTGGGCCGCCGCCCAGGTGGCAACCAACGCCAGCACAGTAAAACCAGGAACCACGTGTCTAGAGAGTTTTCTCATCTCTTTGCACCCCCGTTTGTTACCCGGCCGGTCGCACTTCCGGCGGTGACCGGATCTATGTAGCATCACCGCGCCGGGGTGACCACCACGTTACGAAACATGATTGGCCCGTGATCCCCTTGTAGCATCAGCGGACCGGGATCACCTTCGTTCGAATCCAGAGCCCCACCCGTGATTCCGGGGATCTCTTGGTTGTCGATGACGGTTTCACCGTTCAGTTGGATCGTCACTCGCCTTCCGACCAGGGTGATGTCATAGCTCTGCCATTCGCCGGGAGGTAGGCCGGCGTTCTTCGTGGGCGTCAAGAAGCCGTAAACTCCGCCGATCCCCACGCTGGAAGGAGGGTTTCCGTAGTCATCCAGAATCTGAACCTCGTAGCGGCCCCTCAAGTACACTCCGCTGTTGCTGTCCTCCGGACACCGGAACTCGAGATGTAGCTTGAAGTCGTCGAATTCTTGTCGCGTGACGAGGTCCGATCCCCTCCCCGTATTTTCCAAGATTCCGTCCTGCAGTCTCCAGTGATTTTCCGCTTCAGGATCCCTGGGACGCCAGTTGTCCTCCAGCGGTCCGGCCGTCAGGTCGACGGGGTCACCCCATTCGGGAGGTGACGTACGCTCGAGGGATGGAGCCCGGCGGGCGGTCCAGGTCAGTATGGTTCCGTCTTCGGCGTTGGTCGTTCCTTCAATGATGTCGTCCCGGTAGGTTCCTTCGAACCACATGTCCTCCGGATGTGACTCGTACTGGACGGGAAGACTGAACCGAAGTTGGTGTCCTTCGATTGAGATTTCTTGAATCGGCCGAGCACTGCCCACCCGGCCGACGAACCTGCCCTTCCAAATCCCGTTCTCAAGCTCCAGCTCGAACCAGGAGGGGTAAGGACCGTCTTGGCCTTGAACGGTCACATCCCAGCGGCCGGCAAAGAGATTCTCCGGAGTAGCCTCTGGTTCCGGGGTCTCCGTAGCGCATGCGGCACACAACAAAACTAAAAGGGATGTTACAAGCACGAGCTCGAGTTTCGTTTGCCTGTCCACCATGTTACCTCCTGAACTTCCCTGAGTTCCGCGTTCTGAACCGCCTTCGTCCGTCCGGCATCTCTGTGGTATACGATAACTTCTAACGCTCTCCGCGGAAAGAGGCAAGTGTGGTTTTCAATTTTGAAAAGTCTCGGAGATGGAAGGTAATGTGGTCGTCTGTGTTCGGCCTCATGTTGTTCATTGGCCTGGCCGGATCCGAAGGCTGGGCTCGAGAATCCCGCCAAGATGACTCGGAGCCGTCGGGAGCCCGGCGCATCGCCGTCACGTTTGACAAGCTGCCGTATATGGAGCCGCTTTCCTTCTGGACTCCCCGCGAGTTGGCAAGCATGATTCTTCGGGCCTTAGAGGATCACGGGGTGAAGGCCGCGGGATTCGTCGTCGAGGAAAAGATCGCGAGTCGACCCGACGCCGTGATCGTCTTGCAGGATTGGGTTAAGGCCGGGCACGTTCTGGGCAACAACACATGGGGTTATGTCGATCTGAATGAGGTCGACGAGGACGAGTTTTGGTGGCAAACGGCCGAAGGCGTGAAGACCCTTCGCCACTTCGTGAAGGTGGGGCAGGAAGAGATCCTTTTCCGCTATCCGCTGCTTCATGAAGGAAACACGGAGGGGAAGAAGCGTCGGATCGCCAATCTGCTACGCGATGCAGGGTTCCGCGCCGTCCCGGCCACGGTGTTCTTTGCCGACTACGAGTTCAACTTCGTACTGCGGGATTGCTTCGAGGACGAGGAGGCGCTGGAGCGCTTGAAGATGGTGTACCTCGAAACCTTTCAGCGGGCGTTGGAATCTGCGGAGAGCCAAGCCGAACTGGTCTTCGGCAGGCCGATTCCGCAGATTCTGCAGCTTCATCCGGGCCTTGCGACCGCACACTTTTTGGCGGATCTGCTTGGGTCGCTGGAAGAACGCGGGTACGGTTTCGTCGACCTGCAGGAGGCTTTGAAGGACCCGGCATACGCTGCGGAGGAGAACTACGTTGGACCCCTGGGCCTGTCCTTTATCGACCGGGTGGCGGCAACCAGGGGACTACCATACGGCCAAGGGCCGAAGCTCCTTTCTCGACGTGAAATTGCGGCTCGTGTCGCGTGGGAAGGAGATGGCGGGAAACCGTAGCGAAGAGTGGACCCCGCGCTTAAGCCCCCGAAACGGCTTGGCGGACGTTCGGCGAAGCCTTGTGGGCGCAGATCAACTCGAACGCATCCCAGGACAAGCGCCGGTTTCCGCCGCCCCGCATTGACAACAAGGACTTTGGTCGGATCCGGCTCGCACCGCGGATGCCGAACGCACCGCAAAAGAAGAGAACAACTTGTCGACGTCTCCCGAACCACAGTCCGGGCAAATGA
>JAPXNP010000392.1:0-2850 GCA_033811955.1 Acidobacteriota bacterium | reverse complement strand
CCACAATGAGGCAACCTCCTTCTTTCACCCATTCTCCGATTCCTTCCGGCGGAGGGGCCGGCCGGTCATACCAAATGAGAACACTGTTTCTCTCCAAATCTCCGACGGCGGGGCCGGAGGTAACCGACCAGGGAAGGTTGGTACCCACCTCTAAAGCAGTGCGCAATAGGGAGACGCCCTCAACCCCGGGTTCACCAACGAGACGGACACCAAAAGGTTGGACCCGCCGAAGAATGAAATAAACCGTATTGTCCTCCACAAGATCGTCGGCCGGCGAAGAGCTCAGCTCGATCCGCCCGCGACCCAACTCCCGTCGCAGCTGCAACGGCTCGAAGCCGAGGGTAGCTTCGCCGTTTTCGTCAAGAGTGAAAGCCTGTTCCGCCTCCCGGCGGTCGTCTAGGTAGAGAACTGCAACTCCTTTAACCGGGAAGGGATCTCGGTTCCTCCAGACGGAACGAACCCGGAGCGTAATCGGACGGACGTCTTCCCCGTGAAAGATTTCCGATTCCACCCGGAGCTCCTCAACAAAGAGGTTAAACGCCGGGACACCCACGTCGACAGGGATGATCTGTAGTCCGGGCGGGAGAAGCGTGTCATTCAAGGAAGGAAGCTGTCCGCTCTTTTGAAAATCGGATACCAGGTAAAGCACACGACGTGAGAATCGTGCATCCCTCATCGCCTCGCCGCCGGCCAAAAAAGCTGCTTCCAGCCGGGTCGCCCCGAAACCCGGCTCAAGCGCCTCCGAAAGAGATCTTTCCAAGGAGGAGGTCCCGGGAAGCCAGGGCTGGACAAGGTGGGGCTCGGCGTCGAACGTGAGGACGGCGGTCTCGTCTTCGGCGGACAAGTCGGCAACAATGTCCCTCAACTTTCGACGGGTCTCATCGCGCACTTGGGGATGTCGCATGCTCATGGAGACGTCCACGGCGATGAGCCCGGACTGCCGTTCCCGGAGCAGATTCAGTGCTCCCACGTCTCCAACCCACGCAGGATCAGCAAAAGCCGCGACTAGCAGGAGCACAATGAGGCAGCGCAAAAAGAGCAACCACGGATGCTGAATCCTGCGGCGCTGCTTCTCCCGCTGAGCAATCCGGCGAAAGAAGAATAGAGAAGGAAACGGAACCGGCCGCTGTGAGGGACGCCGAGTCAGATGCAACAGGATGGGGGCAATCAAGGCTCCGGCGAAAAGAAGCAACCACGGGCTCAGGAAAGCCATGGCTAGAACCTCCGCCCTCGTGATGACAAGTACTGGAAAAGTGCCTGATCGAGCGGCCGATAGGTCGGCAAAATCACGTGGTCGATATAGATGTTGCGGCACTCGCGGCGAAGTTCATCCAAGTGTCGGCTGATCGCCCGCTGATAGTGAGGCAGCTGCTCTTCCGGAGCGAAAGGCAACGTTTCCCCCGTCTCCATGTCCTCCAGGGTTGCGGCGGCGGTGAAGCTTACTTCCAGCTCGCGCCGGTCGAGAATCTGAAACAGGATCACGTCATTCCCACGAAAATGGAAGAACCGCAGCGACCGTACGAGACTTTCCGTCTCCTCGTAGAAGTCACTCAGCAAGACGACAATACTTCGCTTGCGAATCAGACGGGCGAAGTCTTCGAGAACCCGGCTCAGAGCCGTCCGCCCCTCGGCCCGGGTACTCTCCAAGTGGTGTAGAAGCGCCGAAAAATGCCCGCTCCGGCTCTTAGGCGGGGTAAAACGACGTATCGTGGAATCGAAGGTGATCAGGGCGGGAGCGTCGCCTTGCCGAGTCGCCAGGTAGCCCACCGAGGCGGCCAACATTCGAGCATAGTCCAGCTTGGTTACCGGTCCGTCACCGTAACCCATGCTTCGACTTGCGTCCAGTAGGAGATAGATTTGCGTATTGGTTTCGCCTTCGAATTTCTTGACGTAATGGCGGTCCGTGCGGCCGTAAACCCGCCAGTCGACTTTGCGGATGTCGTCACCCGGCGAGTACTGACGATATTCCGAGAATTCCAGGCTGAACCCGTGATAGGGAGATCGATGCAGACCCGATAGGAATCCCTCGACAATCGTTCTGGCCACCAGCTGCAGATTTCCCAACCCCGCCAGCATCACCGGGTCAAGCCGGCCGACGCCGCCCGCTTGTTCGGATTGTCTGGTTCCGGCTGAAGACCTCGTCTCAAACACCAGTTCATTACCTCCTTACAGCCTCACCACTTCGGAGCGGGAACGGGGACTGCTTCCAAGAGCTGATCAGTAATTTGGTCGCTCCGGACACCTTCGGACTCGGCATGGAAATTGGTCAAAATGCGATGGCGCAACACCGGGTGAGCCAGCGCCTGAATATCTTCCACCGCAACGTTGTACCGGTCGTGCAACAGCGCTCGGGCTTTACCGCCCAAAATCAGGTACTGAGCGGCTCGGACACTGGCCCCGTAACTCACCCAACGGCGAACAAAGTCGGGAGCCCCGGCGTCGCTCGGCCGTGTAGCTCGGACCAGTCGCACCGCATAAGTCATCACATCCTCCGGCACAGGTACGTCGCGCACCAACAACTGGCCCTCGATCACCTCGGCCCCGGTCACCACCGTCTCCAGAGTAATTTCCTGCCTTGCCGTCGTCCGTTGGACCACCTCCAGCTCTTCATCTTCCGGTAGATAATCGATCAGGATGTTCAGCATGAAGCGATCGAGCTGGGCTTCCGGAAGAGGATACGTGCCCTCCAGTTCAATCGGATTCTGGGTCGCCAGAACAAAGAATGGTGCCTGCAACGGCATCGTACGTCCGGCCACCGTGACACTCCTTTCCTGCATGGCCTCCAGCAGAGCCGCCTGGGTCTTCGGCGGCGTACGGTTGATCTCGTCCGCCAGCAGAAGATTGGTAAAG
>JAPXNP010000391.1:0-2856 GCA_033811955.1 Acidobacteriota bacterium | reverse complement strand
GTTGGTACGGGCCCGCGGGCCTCTCTTTCAAGGCGAAGCGACGGAACGGATCTCGACGCGCGCTCCTTCCGCTTGCGGCACCAAAAAGCCGAGTCTCGTATCGGAGCTCAGAGCTACCCGTTCGAGCAGGGTGCCGGTTTGAGGAGCAACGGACTCGACCGTCTCAACCGCGCCCGTGGATCGAACGACCGTGAGCCGGGCCCTCCCCGTAAGGGGTCGCGGGGAATCGGGGCAGGCGACGGACAGCGCCAACTCAACGACCAGGTGGTCACCCGCCGGCTGAAGGCTCACCACTGCCGGAAGATCTGGGAAGGATCTCCCTCCGCACGGGCCTCCAAGGTCCAAAGCGATATCGTCCAGCGGCAGGTCGATCTGTTTAACGCTGGAACATTCCGGGCCCTCCAGGATGAGGATTCCGGCTCGTCCGGGGTAGGCGGTCAGAATATTCCCTTCGGCGTCCAGGACCAGCGGAAGCCGGTCGACCAGCGGGCGTAGCGTGTTGTAGGCGATGGATAGGCTTGCCATGCCGGATGGGACGTACTGCCTCCAATCCAGTGCGTACAGGGTGTCAAGGTACCGGCCGTCCGGGCCGTATCGGTGAATCAGCCCCAACGCCTCGGCCTTGCCGAAATAGAGGGCGGGATCCAGTCCAAGCACAATGAATCGCCCCCGGGCGTCGACCAGGATGCGTCGCGCATCGACGTACCTGCTCAGTTCAATGAGCTCCTTGAAGTCGCCCTCGCGGTTGTAAACCAAAACGCCGGCATGGTTGTCTTGCTTCCCCGATCTCCATAGACAAAGGATGTACAGTGTGCCGTCATCTCCGACGGAAAAGTCGAAGAATCGACAGTCGTTTCCACAGGGTGCATCGCGCTTTAGATCGATTTCCAGAATCCCCGAATCCTTAGGTTGAACAGCTAGTCTTCCATCTAGGTATGAAAGTGCGTAGATGGAATCTTGTGGACCGATCTTGATCACGTTAAAAAGGACATCTGTCGGTAGATCCAAATCTATCGTGGCCGTAAAGGATTCACCGGAAAGATAGATCGACCACGATAATATGGTGGAGATCAGTATAGGCCAAAGAAGGATGTGCCGTCTGAACTTCCTCATGGCGCCTACCTCCGTTTGTGGGAGTCAGCATCGAAAACTCATGTTCCGGGATAAGGTGCGCAACAGCCCATGTTAAAGGCCGTCGGATAGTAGCTCCAGCACCAAAAACCGGAGCAATAGGCTACACCTCCATACATACAGTAGTCGCAGGTACCCACCGGGACACAATCCGTATACTGAGGGTAGTCACATCCTGGCACGTAAACCGGATAAGGGTATTCCATGGGGCACCAGGAGGCGCATCCCCACTCGCAGGGGAGCTGCGCGCTAACGTTCTCATGTCCCAGGCAGCCGAGGATCAGACCAAGAAGCAACGAGAGACGAAGAAATAGCTTGACCATCTATCGACCTCCCTTTCCGTTATACCGGCCGATCGCCTGATCAACCCTATTGTTTGTTGGGCTCACGAGAATGTCATTGATCACGATCAAGACGGTTCGCAGCCCGGTCGTCTTTCGAGTCAGCTTGCTTCTCCACATGGATAAGGTGGAGGCGCGGTGGTGGGACCGGGACGGAAGCTCCCCGGAATCGGATCCGGCGGAACCCGGATCCGATTCTGACTCTCGCGGGAAAGGAAGTAGACCCGACTACGTTCGAAGTACTTGCGGTTCATCCGTGGTGCGCACCCAAAGAATCTTCCGCTCACGGCGAACCAGACCTTGGTTCTCCAGTCGGCGCAGCATGCGGCTGAGATGCTCCGGGGTAACCCCTACCATCTCGGCAAGCTCATGTTGAGGGAATGCCAATGAGCAGCATAACCAACCGCCTTCCTCCCAGGCCCCGGGTTGCAACCGCGGCAAGGTGCGCAGCAGAGAAAGCAGGCGCACCCGGGGAGGATGGAGAGCGAAATTGCAGACCGCCGTCGTCCAGGCGGCGGTCTCTTCCGCCAAAGCATTCAGAATCGCTTCAAGAGCGGTCTTGTTGCGCATGAGTTCCTCTCGGAAGCGGAGTGCCGATATCCGGCTGGTTTCAGCCATGGTCAGCGTGATCGCGCTGTAGGGCATCGGCCGGCTGGTCAGCAGGTAGACCAGTCCGAGCAGGGCGCCTGCTCCACGGACGAGAATGGTAACCGGTTTTCCCTCGCAGTCGATGCAACTCAGTTTGACGAGACCGCGCTCTACCAGGAAGAGGTGGCTTATGGAATCGTCCTGACGGAAGAGGACGTGGTGGGAGGGAAACCGTGTTCTCCGACCAATTTCCTTGAATGTTCCGAGAGGGAACCCTATGCCGCCGGTCTCATCGACGTTTGGGTCGAAATCTCCAGTCATCGCCGCCCTCCCGGCTCTTAGTGTATTGGAGGGAATCCTTCATCGTCAAAAACGCCGGGATCCGCACATAGACTTGGGTTCGCCTGAACACGCGGTTCAGAAAACCTGGGCTGTCGTCCTCGACCAGCAATACCTATGGGATTCGCGTTTTGGTGTGATGAGCGCCGGCATTCTCGCTTTTCAGCGATCTTGTATCCGCGGCGGAACCGCTTAGACCGACAATCTCCCAGCCATCAAACCCAAGATGGGAATGATCATGACGAAGATGAAGAACAGCCAAAGGACCTTACCCAGCCAACGGTGATCCGGGTGATTGCACCAGTAGTGGAACAAGAGCGAAAACAAAAACGATTGCAGGACGACCTCCCAGAGACCCACGAGTTGCTCGACTACCGGGAGTTTCGTGTAGATCAAACCCTCGACGGAGCCGGGTGCGGGGCCGAACGTCGACACGATCCCGAGGGCGACCAAGAGC
>JAPXNP010000390.1:0-2869 GCA_033811955.1 Acidobacteriota bacterium | reverse complement strand
GGAGGTGAGACTCGAGGCCCTGGCGCGCGGCACCTATCCGGGAAGGAGGATGCCCCAGGACTCGGTGCCGGGAGTCAGAAGCGTAGGCTTTTGGGACGCCGCGCACGACCAGAGCTGGGGCTTACCCGAGCACCGAAACGAGGGTGTCGAGATCACCTACCTCGAGACGGGAAGGCTTGGGTTTTTCGTAAACGGACAGTCGTACCCGTTGACTCCCGGAGCTCTCACCGTTACGCGTCCGTGGCAACCGCATCGTGTGGGCAACCCGCTGGTCACGGCGGGTCGACTGCACTGGATCATCTTGGATGTGGGGGTGCGTCATCCGCATCAAGCCTGGAAATGGCCGGCTTGGCTGGTGTTGACCCGTCGGGATCTCGACGAACTGACGCGGATGCTGCGACAGAACGAGCAACCCGTGTGGGCCGGCACGGGTGAAATCGCGCGTTGCTTTCGGGAAATCGGGAATTTGGTGGTCTCGACGGATTCGGTTGCGAGCATCGGATCGCGACTCGCCTACTTGATCAATGGTCTGTTCGTCTGCGTGTTGGAAATGCTCAGGTCTCGGTGGGTGGTGCAAGAACCGTCCTTAGTGACAGCCGAGCGAACCGTGGAAATGTTCCTCGGGCGACTGTGGGGATGTGTGGACCAGCCGTGGACCTTGGGCTCCATGGCGGCGGAAACGGGTCTGAAGCGGACGCGGTTCGGTTATTACTGTAAGAAGCTTACGAACCGGAGTCCCCGACAGTACCTGAATGAGCTGCGTGTACGGAAAGCCGAAGCGCTGATGCGGGAGAATCCCGGTCGGAATCTGACGGATATCGCGTTGGAGTGTGGGTTTTCCTCCAGTCAGTACTTCGCGACAACCGTCCGCCGGCTGACCGGAAAGTCCCCCCGAGAGCTTCGGGAAGATACACTCCGACTCGGCTGACGGCATCTTCTGGCTAGATCGCATGGGAGACGTTGTCAGCGACCATGCCCTACAAATTAGCGCCCCCAACAGAAGAGGCGAGCCACTAACCGAAAGGCGGATTTCCTTCGGGGGAAATGCGAATCGCCGAAGGGCATTTCAGATGGGTTCATCTTTACGGGACGAGTTGAGTTCGGCGAGAGTAGTGGCCGGCTGAGGCTCTCGATCCATCAAAGCAAAGAACGCCGCGTAGATCCGGCGGGACTTCGGGGAAAACGCGGGGACTTTGCAGGGTGGCGTTTCCGGACTTGCGGACAGCCTGTATCTCTCTTAGGCTCAGGGCGTGATGAGGCGGTCAGTTGTGGGTTCTCCCAGGGGGACAACCCGGGCGACGGTTGCGGATCAATAGAATCTTTGGAAGTGGCTACCTTGAAACAGCGCTAGTTGCCGTCCAAGCGGCGGTGCCGGGAGCGCGTAGGGCGGTTCGCAAGCTCAAGAGACTCCGGCTCTTCCAGTGGGAAAGGCGTGACAAGGATTCGTGCGCCGGGCTTTCGGCCCATAGTCCCTTCCAAGCAGTACGAGCCTCCAAGAAGCGGCCGTTGAGAGAAGCCAATGGGATCGGCCTACTCTTTGTTAGAGCAATTCAATGCAGTACAGTTGTGAGGCCGGTGCCGTGACGATGGGCGCCGAATTTCAGAATGTGTCGGAGTTTTTGCAGTTTTCTAGACCAATGAGAAACGGAGTGCGTTCGATGAGATCTTCCACCGTGCTTGTTGTTTGCGTCGCTATTGGTTTGCAGGCCGTCGCAACCCGGGCGGGCGAGTTTACTCCACCTCCTGGAGTCGGCTTTCCGATAACGGTTCAGCCGATTCAGAGTGCGGAATCCGCCTGGGTCAAACAAGGGGATGTCTGGGTCCTCGAAGCTGGACGGTCCGGTTACCTCCATGCTCCGGCGTGGTGGGAGGGAAACAGACCGCCCCGCGATCAAATGGTAGTGCTGGAAATCGAATATCTGGACAACATGAAGCATGCCGTGGCAGCTACGATATACAGCGGTCTCGGTTCGGAAAATCCTTACAGCGAGCTCCACCGGTTCGGCGGCGTCGGTGATAACCGGTGGAAAACCGCGCGAATCCCCGCCTCCGCCGACTTCATCTTCAAATATTTGCCCGACAGCGCCGTCCGATTTCGTCTTACTCCGAATGATGGTTCGCTTCAGATTAGAAAAGCCAGCCTGGTGGCCCCTAATCCGGATGAAGAATCCAGATACAATTCCGAATCCCGGGAATGGGTCCGACGGGAGCAGCTCCGAGCCGAGGTGTCGGAACGCTTCTGGCGCTTGGCTCAGATCCCGGTCCTCCCGGGAGAATGGGCCGGGCGCAAGCTGGTTCCGTTTGCTCGAAGCTGGATGGACCTCATTCTCCCCATCAGCACTCCTCAAGGACGAGAAGCCGGAGCCCCGCTAGAGACGCGGATGTTCCTAAATGAATACGAGCCGCTTCAGGTAGGTGTCTATGCCAACGGAAGCGACTTGAAAGAAGTGAGTGTAACGGTCGATCCCATTGTCGACTCTAAAGGGCGGATCGTCGCCGAGGCCGACGTGCGGGTGGCGGAATACTCCAAAGTAGGAGGAATGCTGATTCCGGGTTATCTGGTGCAGGTCTTCCCCCAGCGCCTTTGGCCCGCTTACCCGTTTGACGTGGAATCCGGAAAGAGTCACCTGGTTTGGATCGTTTTGCATACCCGCGAGGAGCAGTCCAGACCGGGAACCTATACCAGCCAGGTGCATTTTGGAGCGCAGGGGCAACCGCCGGTCAGTGTTCCCCTTAAGGTGGAGATTCTCAATTCTCGACTGCTCACCATGGATGAAGCGGATCTGAAGCTCGGTGGCTGTACTACGGGACTGGTACCTGAGTTCGAGCTGGAATTTCTTCATGATTACAACCACAACATGGTCAATAT
>JAPXNP010000389.1:0-2869 GCA_033811955.1 Acidobacteriota bacterium | reverse complement strand
CCAAGTGAGCTTCGACCGCCCGGCGTACGGTCGCATCCAACCGCTCTTCCAGGTAGTCGCTCAGAAGTGTTTCGAACCGCGCACAATTCATCCTCGTGCCTCTTCCCGGAGACACCGCAGCACTCTGGCCAACTCAATCCGTCCCCGGTTGATACGTGACTTTACGGTTCCTTCCGGAATCTGCAAAAGCTCGGCGATCTCCTGGTACGAATAACCCTGGAGGTCGCGCAAAATCACCGCTTCTCTTAATTCGAGAGACAGCCGGCTTAAGCCTCGTCGCACCAAGGCAATTTGTTCCTGCCGATCTACGTTTTCGAACGGTGTCGGCTGCTGATGGTTCGGACCGAAGTCAAGCGCTTCCAGTTCATCGCTTCCGGCAACGCTTTTCTCCCTCTTGTGGGCTCGGTAGTAATCGATGATGAGATTGCGCCCTACCCGCATCACCCAGTTTTGGAAGGACCCGGACCGTGGATTGAAGTTTCCAAGATTCTGGTAAATCTTGACGAAGACATCTTGGGTAACTTCTTCAGCCACCGGATAGCTTCCTAGGTACCGATACGCCATGTTAAGCAGCTTTCCGCTATAGTTTCGGACCAAGGACTCCCAGGCATGGGGATCTCCTTTCGTGCATCGCTGAACGAGCTTCGCATCCGAGTCCTGCAAGTTCCCTTGTCCCCAATGTCCCGGTCAATTGCCCTTCAACATTGCGTAACGAAAGGGAGGCCGAAAAAGTTCTCCGGAACGGCCCTGCCGTCTTCGCATTGCTACCTGTTACCGTTATGCGATTGTATGGTAAGGCGTACAATTTGCTATTCCCTTTCCCTCTCCGTCGCTTTCGAGCACGGACAGCCGAACGGGATATTGAGGACGTTGGGTGATGAAGTGCCCCTTCTGCGAACATGTGGGTAACCGAGTCGTGGATTCTCGGGAAACCCGCGACGGCAACTCCGTCCGGAGACGACGCCAGTGCTTGTCGTGTGGTCGTCGGTTCACAACCTACGAACGGATTGAAGAAATTCCGCCTATGGTCCGCAAAAAGAGCGGAGGACGCGAACGGTTCGACCGGGCCAAGTTGCTCCGCGGCGTCATGAAGGCTTGTGAGAAACGACCGGTCTCTCCCAACCAGTTGAGGGAATTGGCCGATTTCATCGAGCAAAAAGTACAGGAATCTCCTACACGAGAGATTACCTCCTCGGAAATCGGCCGCATGGTGCTGGATCGGCTGCGCCTGATCGACAAGGTAGCCTATGTGCGCTTCGCTTCAGTTTACCTGGATTTTAAGAGCGTCGACGAGTTTATGACCGAGATCAATCAGCTGGTGAGGACGAATTGAGTCGATGGAGCGAGGCGAAGCTGATCGAGTGGCTGCGACACACGCGGGGACGCCGTTCTCCGGCGGTACCGACCTCGATCGGCGACGACGCCACAGTGCTGAATCCTCCTGCCGGACGTCTGGTTGTAACGCAAGATGCATTGGTTGAAAACGTGGATTTCAGGGCGGGTTGGTTCGGTCCCGAGCTGCTCGCCCGCAAGGCGTGTCGGGCCAATGTAAGCGATTTGGCGGCCATGGGAGCCGAGCCCTGGACTTGCTGGCTGGCACTCGCAGTCGATCCCGGGAAGCCTGCAGATTATGCGCCACGCTTCCTGTCGGCTTTCGCCGACGAGGTCGAACGCTTTGGGATGAGTTTGGTCGGAGGAGACCTTTCCTCCAGTGACCAGGTGTTTATTTCGGTAACCGCTATGGGCGTGGTCCGAGCCGGCTTGCCGGTTCTGCGCTCGGGGGGGCGTCCCGGCGACTGGGTCTTGTTGCTGGGCCGGGTGGGGTGGTCGCGGTGGGGACTGGAGTGGCTCGAGGCTCACGCACAGACCTTCGGACCGCTTAGCGCTGACGAGCGTTCCGGACTGTTCGCTGCGGATCCTGAAGTTGACCGCGCGCTGCGCGCTCATATTCTTCCGGAGGTCCCGCTGCAGGCGGCCCTTTGGCTGCAAAGACATGGGCTGGTTCATGCCATGATCGACATCAGCGACGGCCTGGGCTGCGATCTGCAGCATCTGGCCGAAGCCAGTGGCTGTCGGGCGGAGCTGTGGCTCGAGCGGATTCCGCCGGGGCCGTCTCGACTGGGTCGTCGGGAATGGGAAGAGAAGGCGATTAACGGGGGCGAAGATTTCGCTCTGCTGGCGGCGGTCTCAAGTCGACAATGGCGGCGCATCCGTACGCTCAGTCCTCACGATTGGCCGAGCCGGAGGATCATCGGTCGACTGCGAGCCGGAAGGCCGGCTGTTAGGTTCCGACGCCACGGACGGCCGGTTGTGCCGACTGTGAAGGGGTACGATCACTTCCGGCGATGAAGAAGGTCAGAAAATGGGCCGTCGCGCTGGCGGCCTTGCCCGACAGCCCGGAGCGGATCGCAGCAGCTTACGCGTGGGGTGTACATCTCGGCTTCTCGCCCTGGTTCGGGCTCCACACGGTGATAGGGCTTCTAACCGCCGAAACGTTCCGCCTCAACCGGGTAGCCGTGTTGCTGGGCGTTTGGACGAATTTGCCGTGGCTGAACGTCCCCTACTATGCTTTCGCCACCTGGGTGGGGATACGCCTCCTCCGTTTCCAACACGGATTGGTGCCACCCGTAGTGGGCTTTTTCGACCTATTCTCATGGGATCTCCTGCTCTGGTTGATCAGTCAGTGGCGTCTCTTGATCCCTGCGGTGGTCGGATCGATGCTCCTTTCGGTGGTACTCGCCGCACCGGCCTACGGGGTCGCCTTGCTGGTGATCCGCACGTATCGCCGCACCTACGGGAGAGAAGGAACTACAACCGCAGTCGCCAATCCGCCGAACCGTACCTCAAAGTAGGGATCATAACGTGGACG
>JAPXNP010000388.1:0-2875 GCA_033811955.1 Acidobacteriota bacterium | reverse complement strand
GGTTTGACCGTGACGGCCGTGTTTGTGCTGCTAATCCACTGGAACTTTGTGATCGCTCGCCGGCAACTTCGAGTTGTCTGGCTGATCTGGACCTTGAACGTGGCGTACTTGCTGGCCGTCTTCTACGAGACTCTGCTGCTGATCCGATTCGTCTGACGCATCTTTCCCGAGCCGGTCACCTCCCGATTTCCCCCGAAGTCTGGGAGGCGGCGGGGTGCACCGAACTAGGTCGGAACCTTTGCCTGCTTTCACGTTAAGGAAATCGAAAAGCGTCACAAGTCGAAGGTGGGAAGTCAGAAAAGCGAATTCTCGAAACTCCAAGTCGTGAGCGCCCGGCGTAGCCCTTCCGGAATTCGCGAACTTGGGCCGGCTCCGTTACAGCGTCTTCTATGACTGGCGTGCTGCCCGGGTCGCAGGTACCGCGAGCTCAGGACACGCTAGATTGATAGAGGAGCGACACCTCTCCGCTCACACCGTCGGGAAGGCTTCGTCGGGGTCCAGCCTCCGGAGAAAGAAGGAGGAAACCGGCAGATTCAACGAACGGCCGAAAGCTCCCGGCGCAGCCGGCGGTACACGCTCTCCTCGAGCGGCCGTTTGAGCTCGAAACGGAACCTCCGTGTTTGCAGCAGGTCCTGGGCACCTCGCTCGTATACTTCGACTTCCAGATCATAACGCCCGGTGGAAAGAACTGTGGCCACGTCGCTGGTCCGCCGCCACGACCGTTGATCCTTGACGTGATCCGTCCGGTAGACGATCCAGTCGCGAGTCAAGAGGAGAATTCCCTCACAGCCTCCCAAGGTGTGCAGATGCTTAACCGGAATCTCGTAGGACGGCTGCTGCGGCGGAGCGGCCATATGATCCACCACCGGTCGCTCCAATTGACGAAGGATGATACTGAAGGTTGCGTCGTCGAGGCTGCCGAGAGTGGATTCCGTCACCGTGAAGTCCCAGGGTCGGTCCCTTCCCATGAGCAACTTCTGATCCTCGTACGTCACGATGGCGAAGCGTTCTGACGAGTGTCGGTACACGGTCTTGATATCGAGCCAGGACCAGTCACGGGTGTGTTCCGGCTTGGTCTTGCCGGCAAAGCGGATGCCCTGGGAAGTAATCGTGAGCTCACCAAGGCACGAACCCCACGGGTCATGATCGTGTTTGACCTGTAGAGTGGCCGCGACTCCGCCGGCGGGCAGAAGAGCCGAAGTCGTCCAGAACAGCAACAAGCAACGCAGGAGCTGAAGAACACGATTATTTTGAGACATTTTGAAGTTTCCAACCTCGCCAGATGTGGTAGATCACAGGGTAGACTGGCAGCTCCGTGGCGACCGAGGTCACCACGCCACCCACCATGGGTGCCGCAATCCGCTTCATCACGTCGCCTCCGGTGCCGTGGCTCCACATGATCGGGAGCAGACCGGCCAAGATGACGGCTGCGGTCATGATCTTGGGGCGGACCCGGTGAACGGCGCCGTGGTAGATCGCCTCCACGAGATCCTGCCGATGACGCATGCGTCCTTCTTGGGTGGCGCTCTTGTAAGCGATGTCGAGGTAGAGAAGCATGACAACGCCGGTCTCCGCATCAAGCCCGGCCAGAGCGATCAAGCCCACCCACACGGCAATGCTCAGGTTGTAGTCCAGCAGGTAGAGCAGCCAAAATGCGCCCACCAGGGAGAACGGCACGGCCAAGAACACGATGCACGTTTTCGGAAGCGATCTTGTGTTCAGGTAAATGATCACGAAGATGATCACCAGGGTCATCGGCACAACCGGCAAGATCCGCCGCTGGGCCCTGAGCATGTATTCGTACTGGCCGCTCCAGTTTACCGTGTAACCCACAGGCACGTCGACCTGTTCGGCCACCGCGCGTCCGGCCATACCGACATAGGTCCCTACGTCGATGTCGCGGATATCAACGTAGATCCACGCGTTGGGTCGGGCGTTCTCGGTCTTGATGGAGGGAGGGCCCCTTCTGACCTCGATGTCCGCCGGCTGTCCCAGGGGAATCTGCTGCCCGAGAGGAGTCGGCACCAAGATTTCCCGCATGTCGGCTACGTTATCCCGTAGTTCGCGGCTGTAGCGCACATTTACGGGGTAACGCTCGAGGCCTTCGACGGTCGTGGTGATGTTCATGCCCCCGATGGCACTCTGGATGACGTCCTGGACATCAGCCACCGTCAGGCCGTAGCGACCCAGGGCTTCTCTGCGGATGTCGAAGTCCAGGTAATTGCCACCCATGACCCGCTCCGAGTAAGCGGACAAGGTCCCGGGTATTCCGTGTAGATGATCACCTGGACGTCCGAGAGATCCGGAATCGCGTCCAAGGGCGCATTTTGGACGGAGTACAGCCCCCAGACGAGGGCCGCCGGCGTCCCCAAAATGACCAAAAACCTGTTCTCCAGCGACCAGTCGATAATGCGTTCAAGCATGGGGTTCTCTCAGTTGGGAAGTACGCGAATCGCTCGGACTGTGCGAATCACGCGAATCACGCGAATTGCGCGAATTGCGCGAATCTGCCTGACGGGTCGCCAGCATTTTGCGGATCGCTTCTCTGAGGTTACTTTCCGAGTCGATCAGGAACTGGGACGAGATCACAACTCTTTCCCCTTCGTTGACCCCCGCCGACACCTCCCAGAGACGGTTTCCGTTGCGTCCCAGTGTCACTTCCCGCACCTGAAACCGTCCGCCTCCCTGATCTAGTACGACGATGTTGCGCTCGCCCGAATGGATTACCGCGTTCTCCGGTACGGCGATGACGTTCCGCGCCGCGGGGACCTCGAACGTTACCTCGGCGTACATGTCGGCCCGCAGGCTCCGGCCGGGGTTCGCCAGTTCGATGGAAACACGGGCCGTCCGCGTGGTTCTATTGAAAGCCGGATAC
>JAPXNP010000387.1:0-2878 GCA_033811955.1 Acidobacteriota bacterium | reverse complement strand
CTCCTCCGGCGCCTTGGCGAATACCAAGCCCGAACTTGAGATCTACGCTGATGATGTCAAGTGTACCCACGGTGCAACCATCGGCCGGCTGGACGACGAGGCACTGTTTTACCTGAGAAGCCGAGGCATTGGCGAAGCGTCGGCGAGAAGCATCCTAATCTATGCTTTTGCCGGAGAGGTGGTGGGCCGTCTTCATCATCCTGAAATCCGCCAAGCCGTCGATCGCTTTTTCCTGAGCTGGCTTCCCCGAGGTGAGGTTGTTAGAGCAATGGCGGCGACGGAATCAATCAATGGATAGCTCATACGACTCGGTACAAGATACGCAAGAGCGGAGACGCAGGTGATGGGAAGGGTGCTAAACGAAGGGGAGTTTCCCAGTGACGCTCGGGCGGGTATAACCCGGCCGGGTTGTACCGATTCGGACGACGCGTTGCTTAAAGCAGAAGCACTCCGGGAGGAATTCCCCATACTCCATCGCCGGATCCGAGGCCGGCCTTTGGTCTACTTAGATAATGCCGCCACCACCCAAAAGCCTCGGCGGGTGTTGGACGCCGTCCAACAGTACTACCAGCACTACAACGCAAACGTCCATCGCGGAGTCCACTTGTTGAGTCAGGAGGCTACGGAAGCTTACGAGGGTGCCCGACGCAAGGTACAACGGTTCATCGGGGCACGGGATGCGAGCGAAGTCGTTTACGTCCGAGGCGCTACGGAGGCAATCAATCTTGTGGCGCAGAGCTTTGCTCGACCTCGCCTCGGGATCGGCAAGGAAATTCTAGTAACGGCCATGGAACACCACTCCAACATCGTGCCCTGGCAATTGGTCTGCGAGCAAACCGGGGCGTCACTTCGTGTGGTTCCGATGAATGAACGGGGCGAGCTTTTGATTGATCAGGTTCCCAAGCTGCTGTCTGATCGGACTGTATTGTTCGGGCTAGTGCATGTCTCCAACGTCCTCGGTACGGTAAATCCGGTAAAGCAACTGATTGAGCTGTCTCATAGCCGGGGTGTACCCGTCCTAGTGGATGCGGCTCAATCTGCGGCTCATGTCCGGGTGGATGTCGAACAGCTGGACGTAGATTTTCTGGTCATCTCGGGGCACAAGATGTACGGACCTATGGGCATCGGCATCTTGTATGGGAAGCGAGGATGGTTGGAGGAGATGCCGCCATACCAAGGTGGCGGCGACATGATTGCTTCGGTAACTTTCGAACGCACCGTCTACAATGACCTGCCTTTCAAGTTTGAAGCCGGGACTCCCAACGTCGCCGGGGCGGTGGGCCTTGGGGCGGCGACGGATTTCCTCTTGGATGTGGGGATCGCCTCGATAGCCGACTGGGAAGCTGAGTTGCTCGAGTACGCAGAAAGAAGGTTGTGTGAGATTCCCGATGTGAGGATCTTTGGGAGGGCCGCACACAAGGCGGCGGTCCTCTCTTTCCTGGTTGAAGGGATTCATCCTCACGATCTCGGTACGATCTTGGACCAGCAAGGCGTGGCTATCCGGACAGGTCACCACTGTGCGCAGCCGGTGATGGAGTTCTTCGGGATTCCGGCTACGGCAAGGGCCTCTCTAGGGCTCTATAATACCAAGGGTGATATTGACGCACTTATGGATGGCGTGTTAGTTGCCCGGGAGGTTTTCAAGTGACGCACAGTTTGACGGACCTGTACCAAGAGGTAATCCTCGACCACAACCGTCGTCCGCGGAATTTTGGTCCGTTACCGCAGCCCACCAGTAAGGCCGAAGGGTACAACCCCTTGTGTGGGGATCGGGTTACCGTCTACCTCAAGATGGACGGCGACCGCATCGCAGAAGTCAGTTTTGAGGGTACCGGCTGCGCCATTTCCACGGCGTCAGCCTCCATCATGACCGAGGTTCTCAAAGGGAAGACTCTTGACGAGGCGCAGCGGATTTTCGAGAAATTTCACCAGATGGTTACCGGGCAAGGGCTACCGGACCCGGAAGATGAAGATTTCGATCGGCTAATGGTCTTTCACCGGCTCAGCGAGTTTCCGGTACGTGTTAAGTGTGCAACTTTGGTTTGGCACACGCTGTTGCGAGCATTGCAAGAAAAAGAGGGAACTCGGGGGTTGAGATCCGACAGAGAGGGAAGAGCGGGATGACCTGGGACCAAGGCAAGGAGCCGGACATTCTTGTTCCGCTCGAGAGCGACGGGCCGGTCGTCGTCGGACCACCTGACCTGGTAGCCAAGGTTATTGCGGCGTTACGCACGGTCTACGATCCGGAAATTTCCGTGAATATCTACGAACTCGGCTTGGTGTACCGCTTACACGTTACGGATGAAGGGCGGGTAGCCGTCGATATGACCTTGACCAGCCCAGCTTGTCCGGTCGCGGGAAACTTGCCGGCTGAAGTCGAACGGTCTGTGCGATCAGTCCCCGGGGTCAAAGACGTTTCTGTTCAGCTGGTGTGGGATCCTCCTTGGTCTATGGACCGAATGTCGGAAGCGGCTCGACTGGAGCTGGGACTTTGGTGACTCGGCGGATCGTTTGGCTGGGCGTCGCAACCTTGCTGGTTCTGGGTGCTTACCACTGGTCGCGGGATCCACGGGTTACGACTCTCTTGGAAGGTCCGAAGCAGCGAGGGCGGCCGCTGGGCTTCCTGGAGGAACTTCCTCCCGTGTCGGTTCCAGAGACCGAGAGTTCCAAGGGGGAGGCGAAGCTTGTTCCGCCCACGCCGGGCACACGTGAGGGAGGATTCCCCACCGAAGAGCGCGACCCAATAGATTCAGAGAGCGTTGTTGGGAACCAAGTTGAAAATTCGGTGGTTGCAAAGACTCTGCTCCAGATTTTGCAGGCGCAAGGTCTGGCCGATGGGATCAGTTTGGCGGTATCGGATCAAGAGATTAAGGTGTTT
>JAPXNP010000386.1:0-2881 GCA_033811955.1 Acidobacteriota bacterium | reverse complement strand
GGGCGTGGAGAACAGCTCGCTCAGGTTGTGCCGGAGGGACCTGTTCTGCACCAGCTCAAACGCGGAACGACCTTGCGTCCAAACTACGAACAAGGTGGAGCCCGGACGATACTCCCACCGCAAGACCAGGTTCGAGTGGAATTCCCGAAAATTGAAATCCGGACGCGGCATGCTGTAATCGGGTATACCGTCGCCGGTTTCGTCGAAACGAAAAGTGCTCTCCACAACGTCCCATAGGATCTCGTCACGCGTGAAGGTGTGGAACCGGTCCCTGAAATTGTCCGCCCGCGGCGCTTTGAAATACTTGAACTCGGAGTAGGTCCCCACCGAAACGAAAGGGTTGGCGTAGTACTGGACGGTGAGTTCGGGCGAGAGGGCCCAGTCGACGCGGAAGGTCAAGCCGAGGGTGCGCTGATCCAACCGAGCCACCAGGTCCCTTCGGGTGCCTTCGCCGGTCTCGACGCGAGCAACGTACTGGAAAATGTCCCGATTGCGCGAGTATTCCAGTTCCGCCGAAAGAAGAAAGGGATTGCGGATGCGATACCGAATCGCAGGGAAAAACCCTTCAAAGAGCGACACCCCGTCGCGGGAATCTTCCCTCTTATAGCGAAAGTCTCCGGAAACGGGACGAGCGGGATCCGAGTGCGCGAACGCCGTGTAGTCCCACAACCCCTCGCGACGAACGGCCGGCCCTCCTCGCAGAAGCCGTGTGTCCAGCGGAATCCCCACCCGCACGATCTCTGCGTAGACACCCCAGTTGTTGCGGAACTCCGCGTCGCCCCAGGTAGCCACCCACCATTCAAGAAAGTCACCGCCGAAGTCCCAGGTGTTCTGCTGCGCCGCGCCCAAGGTGTACTCTCGCAGGATTCCGCGCGGTTCGGTCATTTCGTATCGAACGTGGGATTGATGCTGGATCAGATCGGCCAGGCGCAAGTAGCCCAGGTCGTTGAGGTCAAGACCCGGCGAACGCCAAGCGATCCGCTCGAAGAAGCGCCAGCGACCGCGACTGCCCTTGCCGACTTCGACGGTTCCTCCGTGGCCCGAGAGGTGGGTGCGCCCGGGATCGAAATCCAAATGATCGGCGTCGGGGCGCTGGAAGTAGCGGGCCGGGGCTTCCTGGAGCCGGGTTAGGGCCTCGGTGGAACCGCGCACATCGCTGAGGAGCAACTTGGCGTCCAAGTAGTAAGCCTTGTCCCTCCAGTGGTGGCGGAAGTCCAGACCGCCGGCCACCGCTGTTTCGGCCAGGAACTCAAGTTGAGAATCATTGATGCGTCGGTCCGCGGCGGTCAGCATGCCTCCCAGAAAGGTGTTGCTTCGGTCGAAGTCCTGTTGGACCCGCAGCACGGCGTAAGCCGCAGCCGGTTCCGTAGTCACCTTGGATTCTTCTCCGGCGCCCCGGATCACCGCAGACTCCTCCTGCGTGAGGCTACCCAGCGCGGCCAGCGTCAACCCTCCGTCCGTCTTTCCTGTAACTTTGGCGGCCCCGAGGATGGTGGTTCCGGTGGGAGACTCCACAGTTTGATCGGCGCCGACCTGCGGACGGTAACTCGGCGACTGACCGATACGGCGGGAGTAGAACAGAAGATCCTCTCCCATATCGAACTGAAACATCTGCTTCCCTTCGAGAAAAAAGGGGCGCTTCTCTTGGTAGAACGTCTCGAAGGCGGAGATGTTAAGGACCGCCGGATCGGCTTCCACCTGCCCGAAATCCGGGTTCATCGTGAAGTCGAGGGTGAATGCACTGCCAAGACCTACCTTCCCGTCGAGACCGGCCGTAGCCCAAGTATCCAGCGACCCTCCCCGTGATTCGGGAGACGGAGGATCCGTAACGCTGCCGGCCGTGTAGGGCAGAAGCTCAATGCGCCGGGGAACGGGCAGATCTCTCAGTCCGTGTAGTTCCCCGATGGAATAAAGGTGACCTGGATTGTCGCGCCCGATGGGATTCCACTGGTCTTCTTCTTGCAACCGGTTGATCCAGCGCCAGGAATGGAGGCCCCAGATTTGATCGGGTTTGTCGGCGTAGCGCAGCTGATTGAGAGGAATCCGCATCTCCGCCGTCCATCCGAAGTCGGTCATGGAGACCTTGCCTTCCCAGATTGGGTCCCAGCTCGTATCCCAGCCCGTGTTCAGAAGAATCAAGTCGATCTTGGAGCCTCCGGCCGTAAGGTCGAATTCGAACCCGGTTCTGTGGTCGAAGTAGCTGTCGAAACAGACTCCGATAATGTCGCCGTCGAACTGGTCACGGCGGCCCAGGCGCCGGTCGATCAGCTCAGGATCGTCATAGAGACGGAACGCCACGTAAATATTCTTGTCGTCGTAAAGAATCTTGATTTCGGTTTCGCGGGAGGGCGGCGCCCCATCCTCGGGCATGAATTGTCGGTATCCGCCGGACCAGTAGCCCTCCTGCCAAGCGACGTCGTCCAAGACACCGTCGATGCGGGGCGGCGGACCTTGCAAGCGTTGGGTTCGATAGATGCGCTTTCCTTCCGGCGTCCTCAGATCGGGTTCTTCGGCACCGGTGACACCGGACGACGAGTTACCGAACAAGCACAACAAGATCACCGCCAGCCGCACCTTGTCCTGTATCCCGGCCGGCCGGATCGCTTTCCGGTAACCGACATTGTCTTGCGGAATCGGGCGCTTTGAGCACATTGAACCCGCAGCCTAAGCAGTCGGAAAGCCCACGTCAAGCAGCCGGATGCTACGACCGGTCAGGTTTGCCAGACCTGTGAATTGAGCCGATTCCGTCGATCACAACAAGACAGTCAACTGGTGACACGCGCCTCTTTCGGCGCTAACTGCTTGGGAACACACGGCAGAAAAATTGAGACTGGTACCGATTTGATCTCCCGAGACAACATTCTCCGCACTTTTGGGACCA
>JAPXNP010000385.1:0-2882 GCA_033811955.1 Acidobacteriota bacterium | reverse complement strand
CCTGCCAACGCCTTCATCGGCAATTTCTTGCGAATTGAATTGCTCTCCCGTATGGGACTCGGCCAAAAGGCCCTGGATGAATCCGTCGCCTTTTTTCTATACATGGCTGAGAAGACCGGTACTTTGTGGGAAAACGTGGATGACGCCGCCAGCTGCAACCACGGTTTTGCTTCACACGTGGTGCATTTCCTGAAAAGAGATGTCCTCGGCCTCCGCAAGGTGGACTTACAGAAAAGATCGATCTTGTTCCAATTAAGCCGGATCGATCTGGAATGGTGTGAAGGAAAAATCCCCGTGCCCGAAGGTTACATCCATGTCCAGTGGTGGAAGCAGCCCGGCGGCGTCGACTACAAGCTGGACGTCCCGGCCGGTTACGTCGTTAATGTCGAGTAAATTGGCTGCGGAGGCGTCCCCGTTTCGGATCTTATTGAAATGCGAGCCGGCCGGGAAGGGCCCGAACCACTGAAAGCCTGTGGCAACCGTCCCGATGCCGGCCCCCAGAGCGTTCCTTCCGACATCTCGCGCATGCCGATTCCTCGCCTCACTCGCGAGACCGACAGCTCAAAACAGGGCTCCGGACGGAGCGCGCTCAGTTTCCTTTCCGGTGCACCTGCAGCGCGTGGACGCACCGCTCAGGAATTGACCCACCCACCGTTTGGAAAATGACCCACGCTCGGCCCTTACAATCCGGTTGTTTGGTTTTTCTCGAAACAGAACGGACCGGAGGGAAGGATGCTGGGGATGGATCAAGTGCATGGTATCCGCCACAAGGTTCTGGTGGAAGAGCAAAGTATTCGACGGGTGGCCCGCGAGATGGGAGTTTCTCGCAACACCGTGCGCAAGTACCTGCAGGTCAGTGAGTCGGTCCGGCAGGAAAGTGGTCCTCGCAAGCGACCCGTGCTGGAGGCGGTGGCCGCCCGGCATGATCCGTCTTCGTTGCCGCGTTCGGCCGCCACCGCGCGGGCTCGGATCGTATCGGCGAAGCTCCGCCCGAGACTGCGTTTGCCGGCCGGTTTCAGCACCCGTTGGACCGCCATGGCGAAGACCGTTTCCCGCTCGGCCGAGGTCAACTGGGCCAAGACCTGGCCGAAAGCGTCTTGTTCCCACCGGTGACGCAAAGCCGGCCGTCCCGCCTTCTGCAGGCCGTCGCCGCAGCGGAACTCGTCGTCGTGTGCGTGTGCGGCCTTCCGGGGTGAGCGGTCGCTGCGCAGGATCTCGGCCGGGGCGTTGACGGCGGGCTGGGGTAAGGGGCAGGGGTTCAGCGGCAGGTGGTGGCGAAACCGGCCGGAACGGGGGGTAGTAGGATTCGGCGGGTGGTACGGGACGCAGCGTTTGCCTCTGTAGGTGTTCCAGCTGCGTCTGACGAACCCGGCTCCTCCGTGAGAGTCGGCCGGACAGCATACCGCAAGATTTCAATGCGGGGGGAAATGGGTGTTCCTATCCTTCCCTATGCGGAATGACATCCCCACGCCTTCACCCGAAATCCACTCTTTCTCAGTCACTTATCCGGAGGAACGTCGAAAGGGAGGTGAAGTCGAGCAATCCGTCCGACTCTCCACGTTTCCGGCTTCCCGGTTCGACGTCTCCTCCCGGATGAGAATGAAGCCGGCACCCGGTGTCGGAACAGTCTGCACATGTCCGCCGGGCCACCGCACTTCCAGTTGTTCGGCCACGGGTGTGCGGCCTAGTCCGAAATGGACGCGCTTGTCGCTGGAGCCGCCGTATCCCACCGCCGTCTTGGCTTCCCGCACCAGCCGGCGCCCGTCCGGCAGGTTCAACGTGAGCCGGGCGCCCAACCCGTCGCGGTTCGCCTTGCGCCCTTCCAGAAGCACGGTTAGCGAGAATCCCGCGTCGAGGGTCCGGTTGTGGAACACCTCGGCGGGTCCGTCCAGACGTGTGATGACGGCGTCCACCCGTCCGTCGTTGTCTAAGTCCCCAAACGCCGCCCCCCGATGCAGGCCGAGCTGGGCAAAGTCAGGTCCGCATTCGGGCGTAGCGTCGCGGAACCGACCTTCGCCCACGTTCTCGAACACCCGGTTGGTCTGCCGTGACGCCCGCCCGGAGTAGAGTTCCTCATTGTCCTGGACATGACCGCCCGCGACAAAGAGGTCAATGTCACCGTCATTGTCGAGGTCCACCATGCCCAGACTCCAGCCGGCGTAGGGTAACGAGAGGACTCCCAATCCGGAGGAAAAACGCTCGTCACGAAACAGCCCGCCTCCCAGATTGCGAAACAGTGGGAAGGTCTCGTTCGACAGCGCCGTCATGAAGATGTCGGGTAGCCCGTCCCCGTCATAATCGCCCGAATCCGCTCCCATTCCCGAGACTTCGCGACCGCTGTCGATGTAGGCTACCCCGGCCACCAGGGCAATTTCCTCAAAAGTCCCGCCCTGATTCTTGAACAAGAAGTTGCGCCAAGCGTCGTTGGAGACGAACAGATCTACATCTCCGTCCAGGTCGAAGTCAAAGGGCGACACGCCCATGCCTTTTCCAACGTAGCTACTGATTCCCGTCTGCGCCGATACGTCCACAAACCGGCTACCGCCCTCGTTTCGGTAAAGGATATTGGGTAAGGGAGCGTACATTCTGGGATGGCAATAGGTTCGGTATCCGGGCGCCGACGCACCGCATCGCGGCTCTCTATCGAAGCTCCACCGGCAATAATTGATGACGAACAGGTCAAGATACCCGTCCAGGTCGTAATCGAGCCACGCGGCTCCCACCGACCAGGCCTTTCCGTATCCTGAAAGAATTCCCTCCACGCCGGCTTCCGCCGTCACATCCTCAAAAGTCCCGTCGCCCCGGTTGTGGTAGAGAATGTTTCGGTCGACTCCGGTGACGTAAAGATCCGTCCACCCGTCGTTGTCGTAATCGGCCGCCGC
>JAPXNP010000384.1:0-2893 GCA_033811955.1 Acidobacteriota bacterium | reverse complement strand
GCGGGGAAGTCATCATTTATGCTCCCCACATTCAAGAGTTCTCCTACACGCACGGGAAAATCCTGGAAGAAGTGGGTTACCACGTGGTTCCGTATTTCCTCCATCAGTGGGAACGGTTTTATGACTACCCCTGGGCGGTACTGGCTCACAGCTCTCACCTTCGAGGCGTTGGCGACTATGACCCTGAGCGCCGTCGGGAGACGCCTCGCATCCAGGTGACGCTGGCCACCGCTATCGATCGCGAGCGCTGTCACAAGGTCGGCCTGGGGTACGTGGATCCCGCGCAGATCGACCCGGTGCGCTGGGAGGTGCAGGCTCCCGGGCGGTTGAAGGTACCCAAGGCGGGGGAAGTCCTTTATCGGCTGCAGGGACAAAACCTGGATTGGTAAACGCCCGGAGGACGCTCGTCGCCGACGGTAACGCGTGAAGTCGCTCAAGTCGGCTTTCATTGCACGGGGTTTCGCCCGATACGCGTGAGTCTTCGCGCCTCTCGGATAATCCGAAATCCACCCGTCGGACTGCTGGAATCAGTTGCCCTGGAGCGGTCCGGAGTCTGTTGCGGGCGGCAGGGGCTCACCCGCTCGTGCCGCCACTCGCGGCTCGAGGCGAGGTATCATGGCGGACGCCTCGGAGGCCGCCGAGGTCCCCGGATGCTCCCTCACCACCTGCCGGTACAGGTCGAGAGCGCCCGCCGGATCGCCCGATTTCTCCTTAGCTTGGGCCAGTCGAAGCAGGGCGAAGGACGCAGGATAGTGGGGGGAAGGATGGTCGAGGATCTCCTGCCACAGCGCGGCGGCGCGCTCCCAATCGCCTTGGGCGGCGAGGAGCTCGGCCAGGCTTTGCCGGAAGAGATTGGCCAGCTCGGGATGCTTTGTTTCCTTGAGCAGCTCGTTCAGCTCTTGCTCCGCTTCTTCCATTTGTCCCAGTTCACGCAGCGAAAGCGCGGCGTAATAGCGAGCCAGCAAGCCGACGCGGGTGCCGCCCGTCCGGTCCGCCAACTGCCGAAACAGTTCCAAGGCTCGGCTGTACTTCTCTTCGCGAGTGGAAAACGTAGGCCCTTTCGTCGGCGTGTTCTCCGCTTCGGAGGCTGAATCGGAGCCGGGGTCCTGAACGGGTGCATGGAACACTTCCAAGGCTTCGGCCAGGGCCGCCTGGCGTTCGGCCTCCTGCGAACCGCTGTAGGAGCGAAACCCTATCACGGCAAGGATGACGAGGACCACCACGCCCGCGGCGATCAGGATGAAACGGAAATTTCGCACCGCCCAGTGAGAGGTTTCCGTCAACGTCTTGCGGATTACGTCCTGCTGAGTGATTTCTTTCCGAGTCAACTTCTTGGGGGACATATACTTCCTTTATCCTTCCGGAGTTCCGCGGTACCGTCCGCCCGCGCTGCATCTATATCAGCCGAGGCTGAAGTTTAGCGATTGTTTCCGACTGGTGCGCCTGGCAGGACTCGAACCTGCGGCACAGGGGTTAGGAACCCCTTGCTCTATCCTTCTGAGCTACAGGCGCTACCGCTCGATTTCCGATCTGAAGTCTAGCAGACTTCCGCGCCGCCTTACCATCCTTATTCCCGAAGAGGGGGACCCGACGATTGCGGCATGGAGGATCCTCTTAACACCGTCGCGGTCTCGACGGCCTGTGAGAAGCCACGGATCTGAAGCGGGCGTCCGGCGCCTTGCGGAGGGCTCCCGAGAAGCGGGGTTTATAATGACCGCCGATGGTTCTCGCTCCCTATGCTATGCGGGACGAGTGTTCCCGGGGTCGCAGACTACCGGAAACGCCTCACCCTTACCGGTCCGACTTCCAGCGGGATCGGGACCGGATCATCCACACCCGTGCGTTTCGCCGGCTCGAGAAGAAGACCCAGGTTTTCGCCCCCGACTTTTCGGACCACTTCCGGAACCGGCTCACCCATACCCTGGAAGTCAGTCAGATCAGCCGAACCGTCGCGGCGGCTTTGCAGCTGAATACCGACCTGTGCGAAGTGCTGGCGCTCAGCCACGACATCGGTCACCCTCCATTCAGCCACGAGGGGGAAAAGGTTCTGGACGGGTTGATGCGGCGTTTCGGTAAGGGCTTCGATCACAATCTCCACGCCTTGCGGATTGTGGAAGACTTTGAGCAGAAGTACGCAGCCTTCCGAGGTCTGAATCTGACCTTCGAGGTGCGGGAGGGGATCATCAAGCACAGCAAGGATTACCGGCCCGATGATCGAACCTACATCGACATTTCGGAGTATCGGCTGGGAGATCGGCCTCCTCTGGAAGCCCAGATCATCGATCCGGCCGACGAAGTCGCCTACAACACGGCCGATCTGGACGACGGCTTCGAGTCCAGATTGCTGGACATTTCAACCATGCGGCGGGAGATTGAAGCTTTCGACCCCCTCTGGTCGGAGATTGATCGGCGTTTTCCCGGTGCCGAGGAAAAACTGAAATTCAACGAGGTGCTGCGAAGGATTATCGACAGTTTGGTGACCAGCCTGATCCGAGCGACGCAACGCAACTTGGAGCAGTTGGGAGCCGCTTCGGTCGAAGACATTAGACGGCATCCGTCAAGATTGGCCGAGTTTGACCCTCATTTTCAGGCTGTCAATCAGAGTCTGAAGGATTTCTTGCGGCGCCGTCTTTACCAACACGAACTTCTGTGTAAGGCCCGCGAAGATGTGAAGGATCAGCTGTCCTTCCTTTTCGACTACTATAGGAACCGTCCCGAGGAGCTGCCCCGGAGTCAGCGCTCCCGCCTGGATGCAAGTTCCATAGAACAGGTTGTTTGTGATTATATCGCCGGGATGACCGACTTCTATGCGCGTGAGAAGTATCAGGAAATCTCGAGCGGGTTGGAGTCGCGCGCGGATGGTAGGCGGCACCCGCGTTGACAACCTGTCAAC
>JAPXNP010000383.1:0-2907 GCA_033811955.1 Acidobacteriota bacterium | reverse complement strand
CCGTAGCACTTGTCATCAGAAGCGGAATTACGCATAGGCTTGCTGAAAGCACCGGGAGAATCCATTTGCGGAGGATAGACATTTTGGGAGACTTCCTCACGACTTCAATCTTAGCGGGCATCGAAAATCACCAAATATGGCAAGCTCACCGCACGTCGGTCTAGTGTGGAACTAGGCACACTGGTAAAAGTCCGCTTAGGTATATAGGTAATACTTTCCCCTGCCAAACCGGGGAAGGACGGTCTGAGTCAAGAACCCGCGGGCCGGCTGAAGCGTAGAGGCAAAGGTCATAGGGCGACGGGACCGGAGGAATTTTCAAATGCAAAAGCGGCGGTCGGTGCCGTCGCTTCCACCTGGCCAAGGCTCCCCAGTATGGGCGGACCCGTGAGCTTCGTCTCGAGACTTGCAGCTTGGCGACCTATTTGACTCACCACGTGGCGGTGTCCCACTCATGAGACGTCCCGTCCTACCCTTCCCGGGCGTCTGCGTGCGAGTAGACCTTCTTGGCCCGCCGTAAGCGGCTCGTACGCGCCCTGGGAAGCCTCGTCCGAAAAAGAAAGTGCCGGACTCACTTCTTCGGCCTTTATTTTCAATAAGTTGAACGCAACTCCGTACGTGGCACCAATTGCGTGTCCCTATGTCGTGCGCAAAAATTGTGTCCCTAGTTCTTCTCCGGAGGTTGCTTGGCTCTCAGCACTTGGAACGACTCCTGTCGTTTCTTCCCTGCTCCTGACGCAGGATCCCGGACCGCAAGCTCAAGAAAATACGTACCCGGGGGCAGCGCGGCGATCGAGACCGAACGGGCGAAGTTTTCGCAAATCACCTCTCCCGCCGGCACTCCGGGAAGTGAGCTTTCCACCGCGGCAAACCGAGGCTCCCGCTGTTCCGCGCGCCGGATAGTTGCCGACACCTCTACCGGTTTCCGCCGGCAAATGCGCGCCAGGAACAACAAGGGATCCTCTTGCTGAAACACGCCATCCAAGCTCGGGATGAACACACCGCCATCGACCTCCAACAAGGTGTCCCCCTCGCGTCCGACGTCAACTCGTTTGCCGAGCACGAGGTCGCCGATGGCGGGCATCTCACGCGGATAGGTTACGTCCAACTCGTGGATACGATAGAAGGCTTTCGCACCGTTTTCGTCTTCCAGCAGGACCTCGAGCCGATACCCACCCGGAGGGAGCCTCCATTCATCGGTCAACGTCAAGGGAGGCGCCGTCTGCAGCTCTTCGGCCGTTCCCTCCACCCGAATCGGCACTTCCGAAGCCGCCACAACTGTACCGTTCTCTTCTTCGAAAATAACCTGTGACAGGCGGAGCTGGGCCTGCCGGAGCTTCTCGATTTCTCCCGAACGCGCCGGCCAATGAGCGGCTTCAAGGGGAAGCTCCAGTACCGTCAAAAACGGTTGCAGTAGCTCGGACGAAGGAAACCAGTGAACGGAAAACCTCGCCGCCAAGGAAAGATCCACTCTGCCCGCGGAGACTTCCAACAACGAACGTACCAAATGACTGCTCAGGCTCTCCCAACCCGGGGGCACCGCTCGGTAACCCTCTCGGTGGGCGACGCTCAGCCCCGGGGGTCGGATCCGCACCTCGACGCGGCGGAATTCGCCGTCGTAGAACTGGCGGGTCGGACGGTAAGTCAGCAAATAATGGCCCTTCGCTTCCGCGTAAATCCGGCGAAGCCCGCCCGACAGATCGTTCGTATTGCGGATCACGAACCCCCCGGTGGCCGCGGCCAGATACCGCAAGGCCGAATCCCGCACATCGGAACCGGTCACCTTCGCCCGATCGAACAAGGAATCACCGGCCACGGGTTCGATGCTGCGGAAGTCGGCATTCAAACGGGCGATCTCGCCGTACTGGGCATACGAGGAGCTGGTCCCGCGGACCTCGAGCCCCTGCGGATCCAAAACGTACACGGCCAGTCGAGCGTTACCCGCCATTTGGGCGGTATCGAAAAACTCACGTTCCGTCTCGGGACCCACCACGAATCCATGGGAGGCCAAAATCAGGCTGGTGCGCCGACCGAGCGGCGCAATGGCTCGCGCGATCGCCTGGACAGCTTGGAGCAGTTCATTCGTGTGTCGCCGTCTCACGTATGCCTGCATCCGCAGATATTGCTCGATCACCCGCTGGAGAATGCCCCGCGTGACATCGCTGCCTCCAGCTCTCAGAAGGAGTTCCGCCGAATCCAGGAGGCGCTCGGCCTGATATTCGGATGGCGCATCGACAGCTCCTTGAAAAACACCTCCCACAAGCAGCGAGGCCAGCAGTCCGGGTCCAGCATTGGCCACGGATACTCCGGCGCGGTTCAGGTCCCGCACGGCTTCAAGCAGAAGGTTCTTGTCGGATGTAAAGCCCTGGCGAAGGGTGAAACCCGGCTCCAGTGAGAACACAGCGCCACAGTCGGTCTCCGCCCAATGCTTTCCCAAGAAGTCGGTCAGCGCCCGGCTGAGAGCGACTCTGCCGCCAAGCTCGGCTGAAGTCAGATCCAGGAGAAAGACGATCGGACTCTTACATTCACCCTGCCTTTCCGCACCGGCCCGGATCGGCGTTCTTTCGCGCTCTGCCGGCAGCGACGGGACCTCCGGCTTTTCGTTCGCGCCGGTGGAAGAGAAGCCGAGCTCCTGATCGCTCCCCACGTACACCACCGTATCGATCCGCTGGGGCACTCCGTCCTCGAAGAGTTCGAAATCGGCGGGATCCAAGTCGGTCACCAGTCGATTCAGGTCGTCCGTCACCACCACGTCGACCAGGACGGAGATTGCGTCAACGGTGACCTCCGGCTGTGTCTCCTGCGCTTGAAGAGGTACCAGGGCGCCCAACCACAACCAAAGGATCGCACAAACACCTCGGTGCATAGCCCCCATCCGCATTCTACCTCTCTCCTTCGGGACATGAAGGT
>JAPXNP010000382.1:0-2909 GCA_033811955.1 Acidobacteriota bacterium | reverse complement strand
GGGTCGTGCTAAGCTTGACGAGTCGGTAGATGACGGGAGTAGATCGGTGAGTGTTCGGCTCGACAAGTGGTTGCAAGTAGCGCGCGTCTTCAAGACAAGAACTCAAGCAACTCGTGCGTGTCAGTTGGGAAGGGTGGAAGTGAACGGCTGCGAGGCGAAAGCTCATCGACTGGTGGTCGTGGGGGATCGGCTCGAGGTACGCTTTGGTGACTGGACGCGCATCCTGATTGTCCGGGAATTGCGTGATCGACCCGTTCCAAAGGCGCAAGCGCCGGGCCTGTACCAAGATCTGTCTGCTCCGCGCCCGCGACTGGATCCTCTCGAGCGGATACTGCAATCGCCGGAGCGCCGGGACCGAGGCGCCGGCCGCCCGACGAAGAAGGATCGGCGACGCATTGAACGGCTGAAGGGAAAGTCTTGAGCACATCGAAACCCTTGCGAATGTCGCAGCCGAGCGACTACCCTTGGGGCCGGCGGACCGGAGGGCGAATTGGGGCGTTGTGCTAGCCCGCACTGTGAGACTAAGCGACGACCGTACCGGGCTCTTGGAGGCGGACACTCCACCGCCCCAGCCTTGCTCCCTCTGCGGCGACATCCTAGAGACGGTTTGAGAACACGTAAGAGATTTTGGCGTGATGGCTACTTCATCCGGAGTCTTCTATGCGGTGGCGTTGGTCTTCTTTACCCTGTTGTTTTCCGTTTTTCTCGCCGTGGCTTGGTCTGTTTTCTTGCAGGTCCGTGAGAACTACTTCCGTCACGTGCAACGTGCCGAGCTACAGTGGACGGGACACGATTCCCGGTTCCCTCACGGCCGGGTGCGGTTGCCGCCCGTCATCGCGGTGGGATTCCTGGCCGCCTGGGTGTTGGTACATCGGATTCTCGGCTGAATCGTTGGGAGCTGAAGCGGAAATGTGCGGAGATCGCGGCCGCCTTCGGGTAGGAATAAGGGAGCTTCCGAGCGGTTCCCAAGTTGCGTGAGTCGGGCGGGTTCCTGGAGAATGAAGAGCGGTGAAGCGGATAGTTTGGCCGATTCTTTCCACCGTCGTGGTTTCTCTTGCCGCCTTTTCTTCTGAGAGTACGGTTCCCCGGTTCGTGGATGTAACGGAGCAGGCGGGTATCCGATTTCAGCACATCAGCGGTCCGCCGGCTGACAGGGAATTTGACTACATCTTCGAAACCAAGGGCGGGGGGATCGCTTTTCTGGACTACGACGTGGACGGTTGGCTGGACCTTCTGGTCGTTCAGGGATCCACCGTGGAGGCGGCGCGGCGGGGTGTTCGGCGCCCGCCCGGCCTGTTTCGGAATCGGGGCGACGGCACATTTGAGGACGTTAGTGAATCCTCAGGAATCGAGGGCGGAATCTGGGGGATGGGGGTGGGTGTCGGCGACTACGACAACGACGGCTATCCGGACGTCTACTTGACCCAGGTGGGGCCGGATCTCCTTTACCGCAACAACGGGGACGGGACGTTTACGGATGTAACCCGACAGGCGGGTATTACGGCGGACACCTGGACCACCTCGGCGGCGTTCGGCGACTACGACGGCGACGGCTTTCCCGATCTCTATGTGGCCGGCTACCTAGATTACACCCCGGACCGGTTGCCGCCGAAGACCCCTGACTGTACCTACTTGGGCCGACCGGTCCCGTGTGGGCCGAGAGGCCTCAAGGGTGCCCGGGATTACCTGTTTCACAATCGGGGCGACGGCACCTTCGAGGAGGTGAGCCGGATCTCTGGTGCTTGGGATCGGAGTCACTATTACGGTCTTGGGGTCTTATGGGCCGATTTCGACAACGACGGTGATTTGGATCTCTTCGTGGGAAACGACGCCACGCCCAATTACCTCTTCGTCAATCACGGAGGACGATTCACCGAGGAGGGACTGGTGGCGGGAGTGGCGTTGAGCGGAGAAGGGGTAGAGCAGGCCAGTATGGGCGTGGATGCGGGAGACTACGACAACGACGGCCGGCTGGATCTCTTTTGCACCCATTTCGCCCGGGACTCCAGTACCTTGTACCACAACGACGGGGATCTCTTGTTTTCCGACGTTACGGCGCCTGCGGGTTTGCGCGTTCCGGAATGGTGGCTGGTGGGTTGGGGCACCCGGTTTTTGGATCTCGACTGCGACGGGTGGTTGGACATCCTCCACGTTAACGGCCACGTCTACCGGTACTTGGCCGAACCGGTGGAAGGCGAGACATTGGCGCAGCCGGGTTCCCTTTATCGCAATCGAGGCGACGGCACCTTCGAAGACGTGGCGGCTTTTGCGGGTCCTGATTTCGTGTCACCGAGGATCGCACGGGGAGCGGCTTTTGGGGACTACGACAACGACGGCGATCTCGACGTGGCGGTGGCGGTTCTCGGAGGTTCTCCCCGACTGTTGCGGATGGATCGCCGGGATTCCAACCATTGGGTTCTTCTGCAGCTCGTAGGAGGTCAAGAGAACCGGGACGCGTTGGGGGCCAGGGTGCAGGTTGTGTGCGGGGGGCGAACCAGCATTCGGGAAGTCCGCCGAACGGTGGGTATCTACTCTTCTTCGGATCCGCGAATCCACGTCGGACTCGGATCTTGCGACCGGATCGAAGAGCTGATGATCCGGTGGCCTGACGGTAGCCGCCAAAAGATCGAGAATCTGCCGGCCGACCGAATCTACCGGATTCGAAGAGGTGAGGATCCGGTCGCCATAGGGCCCTGAGGGCGGATCCGTCACCGAGGGGGCCGAGGTTCCATGCCGGGAAATGAGCCGAACTGCATACCGCGTAGGGGTACCACGTACGGCGGACAGGCTATTTCCAAAATGATAGAGGACGTAAGTCCAGGGTCTCGGTCGCTACGCCGGCTTGACCTGGGCCGGCTTCTTGACGCGCCTTCAATGCTCGACTCGGTAGTGAACACACAGTCCACACC
>JAPXNP010000381.1:0-2926 GCA_033811955.1 Acidobacteriota bacterium | reverse complement strand
GGTCCGGGGTTTGGGCTATGGCAGCTCGCAAGATAAGCATCCCGTGGTACGCCTGGACTTGACCCTGCCTCAGCCGGCCCTGCCGCATCCAAAGGGTTTGGATGTCGTCCCGGTCTATGTGGGCCGGTACCAGGCCTGGATCGAAAGGGCTCAGTTGCTGGGTGCGAAGGCCGCAGCCATCCAGCTGAAGCTTCATGAGAACATTGCTCTTGCCGACCGGAACCAATACAACCTGGAAGTTCTTAGTGCCCTACTCGATTTCACTCGGCATCACGAGGATCTGATTGTGGGAATGCACGATATCGAGCGCACCCTGGGTGAAGCCGCCCAAGCCGCCAGATCTTATCGACCTCAGGCCGCAGTCGAAGCGTTAGTCTCGGCCTATGCCCGCGCGGCAACGATCGTGCGCGAGCGCCGGGACACTTACGAGCGCCTGAAGAACATCTATGAGAAGAGCCGGTATCCGAAGGGTCTCTCGCTCCCGGGTAAAGACTTTGTTCATATCATGGACGACGTTAAGGACCACTGGGCGGATCGGCGTCCCGACCTCACCTTCATGATCGCCCCGGAGGAAAGTATCGACCTGGAAGGATGGATGGAAAAGCTGAGCGGGATTATTCTCGATTACGCCGAGGCAAATTCGCTACCCGTGGCCGACATTAGCGTGGAGCTGAAGCGGTGGGAGCAGTAGTCCGCTCGTATACGATTTCAAACGAGTTTTGAACGGGGGCGGTGGCTGGTTCTTCGATTATGAGAATCTCAACCTAGACGACTGACTCTAACAATGAAACTTCTGCGTGTCGTCGTCCTACTGCGCCCCGGCGCTTTCAGCTCCGTTCCTTGATCAGCTCACCCTTAGGGTCAATTACCATCCGGGCGGCCGTCACCGCCTGACGTGCTTCCGTCATTGCACGTTCGGCGTCGGCGGCTACGTACTGTTCGGAAGGAATGAAATCGATTTCCCCGTAAAAGGAGAACTCCCGCTCCTTTCGGAGCCAGCGGGACGTCTCCGCCAACTCGTCGCACAGCTCCTGAACCCCCCGCGGCCACCGGTCACGCTGTTCGACGACAAGCGGGCCGACGTCATGCCACTTGGGAGGCTCGATACCCACGTGCCTCAGCATACCTTTCAGAGCCAATTCGACGATTTCTTGCGCCTCCCTCACTACGTCGGAGTATGCCTCTTCCTCCATCAACACTGGAAGAATCTTGAGCCTTTTCCACGCCTTCAGCAGGTAACTTCGGGCCAGGGTCAAGTTGGTCACAACTCAAAGACCTCCCCCGGATGGTAGTCGGGCTTGAGGTCCCAATACCAGCGGTCCCCTTGGCGGATCCTCCGGGATCCCAGTTCCTCAAGTCGGCGCCGGAGTCGCTCGAGTCGATCGCGAAAGAAACCGCCCCGATCGATCAACAGCTCGGCGTCGTCCAACATGTCCAGGAACAGAGGGCTTCCCGCTTCAGCCTCCTCGGGCGTTTTGATCACGGGCGACAACCGTCCGCTCAGATCGGAAATCGTCGGGTCGGATTCTTCGGCCAGGAGCTCCTCGACCTTTCGAAACTCGCTCACCCGGGCCATCCGGCCGTAAGGCAATTCTCGGGCGATCACCAGGAGGTCCACGTCGGAGTCGGGACCGGCCGCACCTCGCCCGACCGAGCCGAAAACGGCCAGCGTTATCAATCGCGGGCCGTACAACTCCTCCGCAGCCCTCCGAATCGCCTCCAAGACAGTCTCGAACCGCGGCTGGATCACTCTGCCATTCTATCCGAGCCGGAGCACTTCTGCCCCCACGATGGTTGGCCTTCCACAACTGGAGGAGGCGTATGAGGCCGCGCCCTAAAAGCAGAACCGGTGTCAACTCGAGAACACGGCTCTCCTTGGGCCAAGACACACCCTCGACCCGTTCGCCCCTGATTTCAAAGAGTCACGTACAGCAGAATGACTTACCCCCTAACAACCGTGGCTCCAACCTTGAGAAGGGTATGGTGTCATTCTCTGCTCTCTTTCCTTCCCGGACCACCCCAAGCTCTCCGAATATCTCCTCCTTTCGCGAACGGCTTCCGCCCAGGAACTCAACTACCTTCACGACTTCACTGTTGCAAATCCATCGGCCCACTGCTGGATTTACAACAGCCCGCTCAGACATCCGGCTATCGTTCCCGAGGTGCACGGCCGGAGAGACCTGACGCAAATGCCTTTCCTCCTAAGGCTTGTAGCACTGGGTCCGCCCGCAAAACCGGCCCGGGCCGGACTGGCACGTCGGTTGCTCTCCGAGCAGTGGACTTCGCAGGTATTGACCGGCGAGACCGGAGGGTGATCGGTGCCACTCTCTCGCCTACAAGAAGGAGAATCGCATATGAAGAGGGTATGGATAAGCTTGCTTGGCCTGATAGTGACAGTTCCGGCGGTAGCCGGCTCCATCGTTAGAACGATCGACGAAATCTTGCAGGAGTACTTCAAGATCCACGAAGCCTTGGCGGCCGATACGACGCAGGGAGTTGATTCCGCGGCCCGGCGTATTCAACGCGTCGCCTCCGCCGCCGATCCCGTCCGATAAAGCCGTCCGAGATCTACTGAATCAGATCCTCACGGCGGCCCACGCTATCCAGGGGCAGCCTCTCAACGAGGCCCGCAGCGTCTTCTTCGACCTGAGCCGGCCTCTCTTGGTCTATTTGCAGCAGGATCACGCGTCCAAAGAATGCTACTACCGCTACTTCTGCCCTATGGCCAAGAAAGGATGGGTACAACAAACCAAGGAGATCAGGAACCCATACTACGGCAGTTCCATGCTGATTTGCGGGGAGCCCATTCAGTAACGACCGTTCCGAGCCTGCACCGCGGGTGGAAAGCGACAGCGACCGGCCGGCGGCGAGGCGCTTGACTCGGGAACAGGCGAAAAGGAGCGGAAGATCAAGTACTGGGTGGCTC
>JAPXNP010000380.1:0-2933 GCA_033811955.1 Acidobacteriota bacterium | reverse complement strand
CTGCGGTAGGCGGCGACGCAGTACGCCTTGGCCCCCTTGAGAGTTCGTCCCCTTTCCGTGGATCACGCGAACGCAGCGGATTCCTCGAGTGACTGAAGCGGCGAGAAATTCCTCGAGAGCCGCCAGAGCCTCAGATTGAGTCATTCCGTGCAGGTCGAGTTCGGCCTGCACGGCAAACTCTCCCCGCCGGAGCTTACGCAGAAGTTGGCGGTTCTTTACTTCGGGCCCGCCCTCCCGGTAGTCCGGGTGGAAAATCCAGTCGAACGGTAAGCGGCCGCACACCAGGGCCTCGAGAATGTTGCGGGCCTCGTCTTCGGCCTTTGTTCTCCCTCGTGCGGAACGTAAACCGTTCCGTCGAGTGACTCTCGGCTTGCCGGCCAAAGGAGTTACGTCGTGAAACGCTTCTTGGAGAAGCTGAGCCTCGTCCTCTTCCGCCGCCGGTCTTTTGTCTCCAGACATTACGGTTTCCTGCCGAAGTTGCTTAACCATGCCCGGAGTCCTTCCCCTCGATCCCCTTCCGCCGTCGGGAATCGGTGAGCAAATTCGGCTCGCCGAGGCGAGGCACTCCTCATTAATATCACGCCCGGCGGATGAGGTCATTCCACCCCTGCGGAATACCGTATTACGTACTGGGTACGGCGCACGAGTACTGCGTTCCGCGTGCCCTGTTTCCCGCACCGTCGAGAAGTCGCCGGAACGGAGGACGGCCGTCCCGGCCGTCGAGAGGAGCGCCGGAACGTGCCCGGGCCGCGGTCGCAGGCGAAAACGCCCGCCCTCCGCGGCGGTGGGCGCCACGCCGTACGCTGTTGTGCAGCCGCGGAACCCCGTGGCCAAATCCTAGCAAGGGAACGCTGCAAGGTCGCTTACAGAATCAGTTCCGCGATGTAGGGTAGCCCCCGAAACCGCTCCCGGTAATCCAATCCGTAGCCGACCAAAAAGGCTTCCGAAACGCTAAAACCGACGTAATCCGGCCGGATGTCGGCCAGTCTCAACTCGGGGCGGTCCAGAAGGGTTACGGTACGGATCGACGCCGGAGCACGCCGTCGCAACACTGCGGTCAAGTAGTGAAGCGTCAATCCCGTGTCGACGATATCCTCCACGATGAGAACATCCCTGCCGGTCGGCTGCTCTTCCAAGTCTCGAACGATCCTCACCGTCTTTTCCCGGCCGGACGACTGGTAGCGGCTGATACCCAGCATTTCCAACTCGGCCGGCACGGAAAGACGGCGGACCAAGTCGACGGCAAAGGGAAGGGCTCCTTTCAGAACCGCCACCGCCAAGATCTCGCGACCTTCGTAATCCTGGGAAATCTCGTCGGCCAGTCCGGCGACACGGCGCTGGATTTCCTGCTCCGTCAGCACCACCGTTCCCACCTGCGGGGACAACTCCGCCGACCGGGAGTCCCTCATGCCACAATTCCGAACTTGAAGAGAAGCGTTTGCACGTCTTTCCGGTACAGCACCTTGATGCGGATGTCCGGGTAGAGCTCCCGCATCTTGCGCAACTTCCGGTTCTTCGGAGTCACCAACCGCTGTTTCATAGTCGTCAACTCCACGTAAAGATCGAAGTCCGGCAGGTAAAAATCGGGAGTGAACGACTCCGTGACCCGGCCGTCCTCATCCCACGCAAGGGCGAAACAAACCGACTCATACCGCCAGTGGACACCGTAAAAATCCAACCAACGGGCAAACTCCTCTTCGCTTGGATGAGCGAAGGAAGCTGGCATTCCTCGCCGCTCTTCCGCCATTTCTTGTGTGCTTACTTGTATCATTCGAGTCTGACACGCGGTCCGGTATGTCGGAGATGTTGAAGGCTCGGCGGACATCCGGACGCGAATCCTGGGGATCACCACGAGACACACATACGAGCCCGACCTCGGTTACCGCACCCGCGCCGGAACCACCGCGGAGAGGTAGTCCAGATCAAGGTTGCCGAACAGTTCCTGAGCCACCACGGGGCGGGTCGACTCCAGCCGGATGTATCCACCCATCTGCCCCTCCGACTCTTTGACCAGCTCCAGCAATGTCTTGGCCGCCCGACCTTTGGGGGGCAGGATCACCACCTTTGAACCCACCGGCGAGCCGTCGTACCGATAAACTCTTACCGTAACCTGAGCCTGGGCCGCATCCGGGTTAAAGAGAGCCAAGCCGGTGAAGGAGTTCAGCCACCGGCGCCGGCTGTCGACGCCGTTCGAGATGTGACTGAAGACGGCCTCGCGAACCAGCTGCGTCTGCAGTGGCAGGGCCGCGGCGTACCGAGCCTGCTGGGGGTCCCCGAAAAGCACGTCGCCCACGACACCGCCGCCCGTGACTTCCACCTTGATGGAGCCGGTGATGATCTGGCTGCCGCCGGGCCCCAAACCGAACAGGGCCTCCGCGTTTTGCTGTAAAGACACCCATGGTTGAAGCTGCAGCCAATAACCCTTGGAGCCGAGGGGCCGCCCTTCGCCGTCGACGAGGTACGCCGTCACGTTCACCCCTCTATTTTCGCCGGTTGTATTCACCAGTTTCAGGCTCGTGAATATGTCCTTACTGTGTGCGAGCTGGGCGGAATACAGAACCTGGGCCGAGAAGTCCGTGGCCGCGTTCAACCCGATGACGGTGTCCGGAAGCCGGATCCACTCGAAACCCGCCAGGCCCGGCCCGGAAGAGACTACCTCCACGGAACCGTCCAAGAGGCTGGAACGAGGTGGAAGTGGAAAGAGCTTCTCCAAAGCACCGTACAACCGGCCGTTGGGAGCAATGGTCTGATCGACCTGATAGACCAGCTGACCCAAGGCACTGTACAAGCGAAGTGTCACTTTAGCCGGTTCGTCGCCGGGATTCACAATCGCCAGATACGTCTCGGCCTTCTGCAACCCCGCGTTCGTCGGATAGGCCGCCGGGCCGTGGTAAATACGGGTAAAGTAGAGGCGGCTCGACAGGTTCGTCACG
>JAPXNP010000379.1:0-2947 GCA_033811955.1 Acidobacteriota bacterium | reverse complement strand
TTAGCGGAGAAGGGGAGACGCAGAGCGTCGGCCTCCACCAGCGGCAGGACTCGGCCGGAGCTCCGGGCCTTTGCTTGGGCGCGCAGTAACATGGGACGGCAAAAGTCGCCGCCGATCACCTCGGCGCCGGGGAGCAAGGTCAAGGCTACGTCACCCGTGCCCGTGCACAAGTCCAGGATCTTCGGGCGGGGAGGCAACTCTCTCAGGAGAAAACGCCGAAGATTTCGCCGCCACCGATAGTCGATCCCCAAAGAGAGAAGGTGGTTCAGGAAGTCGTAGCGGGGAGCCACGGAGCCGAACATCCCGCGGACTTCTCCGGCATGCTTGTTCACCATGCCGTCTCAGCCCTGCTCCATATCGGCAATCGTCTGCAGCCAAACCCGGGTGAGGAGTTCCTCCGAGAACCCCGAGAGAATCTTGGTTTGACCGATGGAGGGAAGCAGCACGAAAACCAGCTGATCGTCACGGCGCTTCTTGTCCCGCTGCATGGCCTCGAGCAAATCGCCGAAGGAGATGTCGGCTGCGCTGGGGAGAGGTCCGAGATGGAAGGTGATGTTTCGGATCCGGTTTAGGGCGCTCTCGTCCAGACCGGCCGCCTCACGCGAGAGACGGGCGGCGGCCAGCATACCGTAAGCGACCGCTTCACCATGCTTGAATCGCTCGTAATCGGTGGCCGCCTCGAGGGCGTGACCGATCGTGTGGCCGAAGTTGAGAATCTGCCGGAGTCCTCCTTCTCTCTCGTCCTGGGCGATAACCTCGGCTTTGATCTCGCAACAGCGATGGATCACCCTGACCAAGTCGGCAGGGTTCCGCTCCTTGAGCGCATCCAGGTGACTTTCAAGGTACGCGAAGAAGTCTTCGTCGCAAATAAGTCCGTACTTGATTACTTCAAACAGGCCCGCTCGGTACTCCCGCTCCGACAGGGTTCGGAGGGTGTTGGGATCGACACATACAAGTCGGGGTTGGTAAAACGCTCCGATCAGGTTCTTTCCAAGGCTGTGGTTTACCCCTGTCTTTCCGCCCACCGAGCTGTCGACCTGGGCCAACAAAGTTGTGGGAATCTGAATGTAAGGGACTCCACGCAGGAACGTCGCGGCGACAAAGCCGACGATGTCACCTGTGACTCCTCCGCCCAATGCCGCCAGGGTGGAACGGCGGTCCGCCTTCTGAGCGATCAGGTACGTGTAGATGTTCTCGACGGTATGCAGGTTCTTGGCCGGCTCACCGTCCGGGACCAGCAAATGCGTGACGTCAAACCCGGCCGACTCGAGACTTTGTCGTACCTGTTCAAGATAGAGATCTCCGACCACCGGATTCGTGATCAGAAACAGCCGTCGTTCCGGTATCCGGTCCGCCGTCACGGAGCCGATTCGCTCCATCAGTCCCGGCTCTATGAGAATTTCATAGCTACGGCTGCCGAGCTCAACTCGAACCATTTCCATCAAGGTGTCAAGACTCCTTCTTGGGGGCTGCTGGCTGTGGCATAGCTCTTCTTAGGGATCCGGCCGGCCAGGAACGCCAGGCGGCCGGCGAGGACCGCATGTTTCATAGCTTCAGCCATCATGACGGGGTCCTTGGCGCCGGCGATGCCCGTGTTCATCAACACGGCGGTCACACCCAGCTCCATGGCCACGGTCGCGTCCGAGGCCGTGCCGACACCGGCGTCCACGATGACCGGCACGGACGCCTGTTCGAGAATGATACGAATGTTGTTGGGGTTCTGAATACCCAAACCCGAGCCGATAGGGGCCCCCAGCGGCATTACCGCCGCCGCACCGGCCTCCTCCAGTTTCTTGCAGACGACCGGGTCGTCGTTCGTATACGGCAACACGACAAAGCCCTCTTCGACCAACCGGCGGGTAGCCTTCAACAGTTCTTCGTTGTCGGGGTAAAGTGTCTTTTGGTCTCCAATCACCTCCAGCTTGACCCAATTGGAGAAACCGGCCTCGCGGGCCAGGCGCGCATAACGAACCGCATCCTCGGCCGTATAGCATCCGGCCGTATTCGGCAGCAGCATCATGTGAGAGGGAATTCTCCCGAGGATGGATTGCCGGCCCCGATCACTGAGATCCACCCGTCGAACGGCGACCGTTACGATCTCCGCTCCGGAGGCTTTCAAAGCCTGCTCCATGACGTCGAGGTCCGCATATTTCCCCGTGCCGACAATCAAGCGGGAAGTGAATTCCCTATCCGCAATCCGCCACGTACTGTCCGTCACCATGATCTATGTCTCCTTCCTGAGCCCGCGGCCCGAAACTCACCTTCCAGTCTCCGTCTCTCCACCGCCGACGAAGTGAACGACCTCGATTTCGTCTCCGTCTTGCAGGGTCCACTCGGCCCACTGTTCTCGCCGGACGATTTGCCGATTGATTTCGACGGCCACCCGGTCCTCCCGTATTTCAAGCAGCTGAAGTAGACCCCGGACGTCGAGTCCGCCGGGAATCTCCCGTGTTTCCCCATTGAGTCGGACGGTAATGGTTTCCCCGCTCATCGTGTTGGTCTCCCCAAGGCGCGCCATGCCGTCTACGCAGAGACAGTTCACCACACGCCCCGGCGAATCCTCTCTGAGATTATCGCAATTTGACTGACTGCGCAGAAAAAGCGATAGCTACCCGCGTTACCGATGCGGCTCGAGATGATGCGGCCGCCGGCCGTTAGGAGCGCCTGTCTCGATTTGCCCGGTGGCATTTCCGCCGGAGGTTCCTCCGCCGCCGAGGCCCGCTCCCGTTCAGCCGAACTGGTACCAGACTATTCTTTCAGCGCAGTGCTTTCAAAGACGAAGAGCCAAAACCCGTGGGTGCCCCGAACTCCAGATAAGATATTGGGGGCGGGAACCGGAGGAGGGAGGCCAGGGTAAAAGAACAAGCCGCCGAATCCCGCCCCAACTGATGTAAACGATACCAGAGCCTTTTTGCTCGAATCTTCGCTCATACTGCTTTTTTGTTGT
>JAPXNP010000378.1:0-2963 GCA_033811955.1 Acidobacteriota bacterium | reverse complement strand
TCGCAGTCGAGCGCAGCCGTCCCGAAGCTTGTGGCCTACTTCAGTCAGCGCGGAGGTCTGACGGAGGAAAGCATCGTCCGCCGGGGGGCTGAGCAGCGGGGATTGGCCGTGGAGGTGGCGGCTGCGTGGCGTCCCGGAGAGGATCCTGTAGAGCGGGCCTTGGAGTGTGTCGGTTTGGTCGCTTCCGGGCGAGCCGGGCAAGCGGTCGTTTTAGTGGAAGACGTCTACCGCCTCAGCCGGAGGGTGGCGAGAGTTGCCGGGGTTGCGGCACGGGTTTGTTGGGATCCCCGCGCGGCTCGAGACGCTCGGCGGGAAGGTTGTTCAGTTCTGCTGCTGAGCGGTCGGTCCCTGGCTGTCGGGCCGTTGCGGAAGATCGTCGACGCGTGGTTTCGTGCATGAACGAGGCTGGGAACACGGAAACTCTGGTACGACGGGCTTGGGAAGCGGGAGTGGTCGGTGCGGGCGGCGCCGGCTTCCCCACCCATCTGAAGCTCCGGACTCGACTCGAGTGGGTCGTTGCCAACGGTGCCGAATGCGAGCCGCTGCTGCACAAGGATCGTGAGCTGATGAAGCGTCACGCGGCGGAGGTCTTGCAAGGCCTCGCGTTGGCCGCCGAGGCCGTTGGAGCCTCCCGGACCGCCGTCGGCGTGAAGGCGAAGAACCGGGGAGCCGTCGAAGCTTTGCGCAAATGCGGCGCACGAAATGAGGCGGAGGAAACTGCGACCGAACGAAACGGTCAACCTCTCTTGATTCTTTTCGGCGATTTCTACCCGTCGGGAGACGAGTATGAGGTGGTTTATCGAGTGACGAGACGGCTTGTCCCTCCCGGCGGCATTCCTCCCCAAGTGGGTGTGCTGGTACAGAATGTTGAGACCCTCTTCAACTTGGCGCGGGCCGCCGCGGGCGTGCCGGTGACCCGTACGTTAGTGACCATCGGGGGGCGGGTCGGGAGACCATTGACCGCGTGGCTGCCCCTAGGGATGCGCGTGGCCGACGCGTTGGACGTGGCGGGCGGCGCAAGTATCAGGGACTTCGTGGTGATGGAGAGCGGCGTCATGATGGGTCGGCCGCTCACGGACCTGGATGTCCCGGTCACCAAAACAACTTCCGGACTGCTCGTTCTGCCCCGCCGGCACAAGATAGTGCAGCGCTACCTCACGCCGCCTGAAGTCCGGCGGAGAGTCGGCAAGTCGGCCTGCGATCAGTGTAGCTACTGCACCGAGTTGTGTCCCCGTTACCTCTTGGGTTACGACGTCCGACCACACGTCGTCATGCGCAGCCTGGGCTTTTCGGCGTCCGGTTCGCCTTTGTGGAACCGGTTCGGCCGGCTCTGCTGCGGTTGCGGAATCTGCACGTTGTACGCCTGCCCGGAGGATCTGTTTCCGCGGGAGGCTTGTCTGGAGGCGATCCGGGACCTGCGCAACGTCGGAGTAGCCGACAGCCCACCGAGCGGACCGCCGGTGGTTCATCCCATGAAGGAGTATCGGCGGGTTCCCTTGGACCTGCTGATGCGGAAACTCGATTTGCAGGAGTTCGAGGCCGAGGCCCCACTCGAGGATGTGTCCCTCCGACCTCCGGTGGTACGGATACCCCTACGCCAGCATGTCGGAGAACCGGCTTGCCCGGTGGTGTCGGTGGGTGATCGCGTGGCGGCGGGACAGTTGGTGGCCGACCTGCCGCTCGAAGCGCGAGGAGCCCGGGTGCATGCTTCCATCAGCGGGTGGGTCACAAAGATAACCGAGTACGTGGAGATTTCCGCCGCGCGAGGTACACCATGAGCCAAGCTGTGGGGTTGGTGGAGTTAAGCAGTATCGCCGCCGGTTTTGCGGCGGCCGACGCCATGCTGAAGGCGGCCGACGTCCAGTTGTTGGTGTGCCGAAGCATCTGCTCGGGAAAGTACATGGTCATCATCGGCGGCGAAGTGGCCGCCGTCGGCGCTGCGGTAGACGTGGGGTCGGCGGTGGAACCCCACGCGTTGATCGATCGAACGGTCATCCCCAATGTGCACCCAACGATCCTTCCTGCTCTGGCGGGGACCAACCAAGTAGAGACGCGGAATGCCCTCGGTATTCTGGAAGCCTTTTCGGTCGCTTCGTTAATCGAGGGAGCCGATGAGGCGGTCAAGGCGGCGGCAGTGGAGTTGATCGAGATAAGGCTCGCGATGGCGTTGGGCGGCAAAGCCTTCGCTACCATGACCGGGGAGACCTCGGCGGTTCAAGCGGCTCTGGCCGCCGGAGCCTCCAAGATCGGGGAAAAGGGTTTGCTGGTGAACAGTGTTCTGATTCCGGCGCCGCGGCCGGAGCTGTTTCGGGAACACATTTAAACGAGACCGAAGAGGACAACGATGGAACGGGCAGGCTGGTTGAACGTTGCGGCGAACGGTGCGGGCGGTTCGACCCTGGAGCGGCTGTCGGCCGAAGTGCGCCCCGGCTGTGGCGGCTGCGACCGTTGTGATCCGAGTACCGTGCAGGGGTTGAGTTCCGTGGTGGAATCGGTGGTACGGGACGTTCTGGCCGACATGCTGCCGACGGCGGCGCCGCGGATTCCGGTCGGCGTGTCCGCACGTCACATGCACATCACGCAGGAACACCTCGAAGCTCTCTTCGGCGAGGGACACCGCTTGCACTCCATCCGGGAGCTCGTCCAGCCGGGGGAATTCGCCGCCGAGGAGACGGTGCTGGTGGTGGGCCCGAAGCGACGTACGTTGGAGATTCGGATCCTGGGGCCTGTCCGGCGTTTCACCCAAGTCGAAATGGCTTTCTCGGACGGCGTTTATCTCGGGTTGGAGCTGCCGCACAGACTCTCGGGCGACATCAAAGGTTCAGCGCCGCTGGTCTTGGTCGGTCCGCAGGGAGTCCTGCACTTACCCGAGGGAGGTATTCGCGCCCGGCGACACATCCACGTCAACCCGGTAGACGCCCGGCGACTGGGGGTCCGCGAGGGACAGGTGGTCGGTGTTCGCA
>JAPXNP010000377.1:0-2963 GCA_033811955.1 Acidobacteriota bacterium | reverse complement strand
CACCAGCACTTCGATACCGGGATAGGCCCGAATCGCTTGGAGGAATCCCTCCTCCCGCTCCGTGGTGCTGGCCGACCCTACTTGGTAACGCATCAGTACAACCTTGCCGCGACCGCCTAGTAGAGAGGCCAACGCCTCCCCGCCCAGGCGGCCGCCTTCCATGTTATCGGTGGCCACAAAGCTGACAAAATCCTTCCCGACCTCCCCCGCCAGGGCCGAATCGAAGATGACCACCGGAATCCCCTTCATCGCGGCGGCCCGCACAGGGCGCACCAAAGCGTTCTCGTCCAGCGGAGCTAAAACGATGCCGTCCACCCCCTCGGTTACGAACTGCTCTACGATGGCAATCTGGTGGGCCCGGTCGTTCTCCTTGAGCGGACCTTTCCAGATCACGGTCACGCCAAGGTCTTTCGCCGCCTTGCGGGCTCCCGCTTCCACGGTTTGCCAAAACGCATGCGTCGTCCCCTTGGGGATTACAGCAATCCGCAAGCCTGCTCCTTCGCCAGGGCTCGACGTCTCGCCGGCACAACCAAACAAGAGCCACGAGAAAGCCAACAGAAAACCAACTCGGCATGAAACCAATCGTCCTCGCGTCATCCCACGATCCCCTCTATATCCCCGACCACCGATGGACGGCGCTTTCTCCCATACGATGGTCGCCGGTCTCTGTTGCGCCCCCGGCAGAGCGTAGCCGGGATACGACTCGGGGCCGGATTATAAGCTTCAGGACGACACGGCGAAAGAACCCGACGACAAACCGGCTCCTAGAGTGGAGACGAGATCGGTGAAAGCTTGCCGCCGACGGCGGGGGCAGGCGCACGCCGAGTCCGGCACACCGGTAAGTGCCACGGGTAAACAGGGAGGACTGTACTCCGCCGGGATAGCGGAAGTCGTTCGCCGGCTACGCAGACACGGCGCACTCTGTTTGCGACGGTTTCATCTCATCAGGTGGGCGCCAAACCGCGGAGCGACCGACCTGCCGCGATCCGGGAAAGGCAGGAACGAAGGGGCGGTTCAGATCTTGCTCTCGCGGAAGATCACGTGCTTCCGGGCAACCGGATCGTATTTCTTCAGCTCCAGCTTGGCCGTCGTATTCTTGCGGTTCTTGGTGGTTGTATAGAAAAAGCCCGTCTTCGCGGTCGAGACCAGTCGAATCTTTTCGCGCATCGGTACTTACCCTTCCTCTCTCAACCCAGAACTTGCTCCAGCTTAAGACCTTCCTCCCTGAGGAACTGCAGGAGGCCTTTTCGCGTAACCGTACGCAGGGCACGTGTCGACAATCGAACCCGCACCCAACGGTTCTCCTCCGGAATAAAGATCCGCTTGTTCTGCAAGTTGGGCAACTGCCGGCGCTTCGTCCGATGGTTCGAATGCGACACATTGTGTCCCGTCAGCGGTCCTTTTCCTGTCAGCCGACATCTACGGGCCATGATTCCTCGTCTCCTTCTCGTGAATCGGTCGCCGGGTCACGCCGGCTTCCGGTGAAAGGACCGCCAGTATACAAGAAAATCGCACGGCGTGCGTCCTGCTATGGAACGGCCGCCGATTCCTGGAAGCGCGAGGGTTTGACTCCTCCTCCGGGATGGCGCAAGATAGCCTCATGTCGGGCCCGAAGACGTTTCAGCTCGCGGCCGTAGGATTCACCTTATTCCTCTGGGGGTGCGGGACCGCGCCTCCCGCCGGCGACGAGGAAGCAGTCTCAGCCCCGGTGAGAGAGGATGTCGACCCCCGTCTTTTGGCTCCCGACCTAACGCCTGAGACTGCGCCGGAACAATTCAGTGTTCGTTTCGTCACCACGAAGGGTCCCTTTATCGCTACGTTCCATCGCTCTTGGGCTCCCCGCGGCGTAGACCGGGTTCACCACCTGGTCACTATCGATTTCTTCCGCGATATCGCCTTCTTTCGAGCGATCAAAGATTTCGTCATTCAGTTCGGTGTCCACGGCAACCCGGAAATCCACCAGCTTTGGTCGACGGCGACCTTCCCGGACGACCCGGTAAAGCAGCCAAACCGCGAGCGAACGATTACCTTCGCAACGGCCGGGCCCAACACTCGCACCACCCAGCTCTTCATAAACTTACGGGATAATTCTTCAACGCTCGACAATATGGGGTTTGCGCCGGTGGGAGAGGTAACCGACGGATGGCAGGTAGTGGAATCAATTTATACCGGCTACGGCGAACTTTATCCGCAAGGCAAAGGACCCCGGTTCCAGCTCCTCAATCTCCAGGGCAACCGGTACCTGAGGCAGCACTTTCCCGAGATGGATTACATAGAATCGGCGGAGTTGTTACCCGCGCCTTGACGGCTCGTGCGGAGACGCACGTGTTTGGGCAATGGGTGTACGGACGTTTTCATAAAAGATCGAAGGCTCCCGGCGGTCCGACCGGGAAGGGTTGATCGGGCGTCCGGTGCGCGGGTAATGAAGTTGGGAACGTGGCGGCGGCTCCGAAAACGCAGCCACGGGGAGGTTGAGCCATGAAGAAAGCAATCCTCATCCTTGTAGGCGTCCTTGTCGTCATTCTCATCATAGGGGGCGTCGCGTTCTATTGGTTGTATTCCAATTTGGACAGGCTCGTCCAGCAGGCTATCGAAGAACAAGGTACCCGCCTAACCGGCACGCAGGTTACACTGGAATCGGTCACACTGGAACTGCGAGAAGGCCGCGGGACCTTGACGGGTCTACGAATCGCCAATCCTAAGGGATTCACTCCGGGTGATGCGATCAAAGCAGGCCGGATCGTCCTTGCCCTGGATCTAGCGTCTTTGCAATCCGATCCCTTGGTATTGCGCGAAATCGAACTCCAGGACGTCGGCGTCCTCTACGAGCGAAACCGGGCGGGATCCGGCAATCTCGAGACCATCCGGGACAACCTCACGGCGGCGACCGGGCAAGCCGAACCGAAAGCTCCGGAGTCGACCGAAGAGCGGAGGCTTCGCGTCATGCGGCTGGCTTGGAACGA
>JAPXNP010000376.1:0-2975 GCA_033811955.1 Acidobacteriota bacterium | reverse complement strand
AGCACTTCCGCCGTCTTGGCCAGAAGATCGGCGGAATGCGCGAGGAACGCCGTAGCCAGAAAGTCCTTATCGGTGACGGCGGCCGGGAAGGACGGATCGTTGTAGGTTGCCGAGAGCCAGTCACCAAAGTGGAAGCCGGTCGTCCAAAGGTAGTCCTCCCCCACCTGGCGGGCCATGTAGTCCACCCATCGCCGCATCGAGTCGTATTGAGCCTCCAAAATGCGGTGGTCGCCGTAGCGGAGGTAAAGTTCCCAAGGGATGATTACGCCGGCGTCGGCCCATCCCACGGAGCCGGCACCGTCGCCCAAGACGTTGGGCACGACGTGAGTGATGCGCCCGTCCTCCAGCTGGTCCACGGCCAGATCGGCCAGCCACTTGTGGAAGAATCCGGCTACGTTCATGTTCAGCGCTGCGGTGGAGAAAAAGACCTGAGCGTCTCCGGTCCAGCCGAGACGCTCATCCCGCTGCGGACAGTCGGTAGGCACGTCTAGAAAGTTGCCTTTCTGTCCCCACACGATGTTGTGCTGCAACTGGTTGATCTCGGGATCGGAGCACTGAAAAGACCCCGTAACCGGCAGGGCGGAATGTACGACGAGGCCGGTTATGGCGTCCGGCGCCGGGGTTCCCGGCCATTGGATGATCTTGACGTAACGGAACCCGTGAAAGGTGAAGTGAGGTTCCCAAATCTCCTCACCTTCCCCCCGGAGAATATAGGTGTCGGTCTGCTTGGCGGAGCGGAGGTTCTCGGTATAGAAGTTGCCCTCCTTGTCCAAGACCTCGGCGTGCTGGATCTCGACCCGATCGCCCGCCTGACCTCGGACGCGGATACGGAGCCATCCCACCATGTTCTGGCCCATGTCGACCACTGTTTCGCCTGCAGGAGTTTGGATTATCGCCCGAGGTCGAATCTCCTCGACGCGGCGTACCGGGGGGCTGACGGGGGCCACCAGGCGGGCTTGGGGCGGATCAAGCGTTTCCACGGCTTTCCAGTCGGCGTCGTCAAAGGAAGCGGTCGACCAGCCGGGCATCTCAAGCCGGGCGTCGTATACCTCACCCATGTAGATGTCCGAAGTCCGAATGGCACCTTCCCGGCAGCGCCAAGAGGAATCCGTAGCGACGGTCGTGAGCTTTCCGTCGGAGTACTCGATACGCAGCATAGCGGAGACGGCGAGGCGCTTGCCGTAGACGTTCCGCCGGCCGGCCCAAGCCAGGTACCCTCGATACCATCCGTCGCCTAAGTAGATTCCGAGGGCGTTCTCACCTTCCTCCAGAAGGACGGTCACGTCGTAGGTTTGGTATTGAAGGCGCTTGTGGTAACTGGTCCACCCCGGCGTGAAGACGTCCGACGTAACCGGTCGTCCATTGATTTCGGCGCGATAGAGACCGAGGCTGGTGATGTAAAGGCGGGCTCGGCGGATTTGCTTTTGCGTACTGAAAGCACGGCGGAAATAGGGCGAAGGCGCCTCTTCTCCGTCTCGTCCCCAGGGGGCGCTGATCCACTCGGCCTGCCATTCCGTGGAAGGCTGCAGTAATCCCGTCTCAAACCATGCTTCGGAGCTCCATTCAGAAGCATTACCTCGCTCGTCCCAGACCTTGACCCGCCAGCGATACCGCTGCATCGACTGAAGGGCGGGACCGGCGTAAGCGACCAGATGGGAATCCGACGCCTGTACACGCCCGGAGTCCCAAAGGGGATTCGACTCTCCTTCCTTGAAGACTTGGAGCTGATACGCATTCTGCGACACACCGAAGCGATCACCCGTCAACCGCCAGCTGAAGCGCGGCTGAACGTCGATGCCCAAAGGATGCTCCAGGTATTCGCAAAGCAGTTGTTGCGGCAAAACGGCGGCCTGAACTTGGAAAGCCGCCGGTAAGAACGGTGCGGCCGAAAGGAGAAGTACCAACGATGCAGTGGTTACGAGTGCGGAGCGGGTTCTGTTCATGTCAAACTCCTTACTTGGGAAGGTTAACTGAGCTCCGGCGGGGAGTAAACCGGCGCGATCCGCGTACCGGGTACGGCGTACTGCGTGGCGTGTTCCCGGTCCCGCGTGTTGTCCGACTCAGTCCGTGGGGAGATTGCCGGACCGGTAAAACGATCGTCTCGGCGGGCGAGGCGAATGGTCGGACCACCTACCGCCGGTCGCAGGCGCGGAGACCTGCGGTCCCATCGCTGTACGTCGTACCTCGTACGCAGAACGCGGAACGGGTACGCGGCAAGCGATCGGCCCGTTGTTTCGCCCTTCGAATGCACTAGTCGCCGAAGGAGGTCCCCACCCCGCGGGCGGCCTGCAGGACGGAGTAGTTGAGGGGAACCTGCCGTACTTTGTCCGCCACGTCGGCTATGGGGACGGAGTGAAGTTCTCCCTTCCGGCTTACCACCAGCTCGTTGTAGCGACCTTGCCGTAGAAGTTCGAAGGCCTGGTGTCCGAAGCGAGTCGCCAGAACGCGATCGAACGGCGTGGGGGTACCGCCCCGCTGGACGTGTCCAAGAACGATGAAGCGGGATTCGAGTCCGGTCAGGCGTTCGATCTGTTGGCTGACCCAGCGGGCGACGCCCCCTAGCCGAATGGGATCAGGTGAACTCTCGTCGTGGCGATCGACGAACACGTCACCTCCCACAGGTCGGGCGCCTTCTCCCGCCGCAATGATGGTGAACTTACGTCCGTAGCGACTGCGATCGGAACATTTCGCCGCCACCTTTTCGATGTCGAACGGTATCTCCGGGACGAGGATCACGTCGGCTCCGGCGGCCACTCCGGCGTGCAGCGCCAGCCAGCCGGCATACCGTCCCATGAGTTCCACTACCATGACGCGGTGATGAGAGCTGGCCGTGTCGTGTACCTTGTCGAGGGCTTCGGCCGCCGTGGTCACGGCGGTGTCATGCCCGAAAGTAATGTCGGTGGACCAGAGGTCGTTGTCGATGGTCTTTGGGACCCCGATGAACCGCAGTCCCAAGTCAAGGAGTTGGGCGGCCC
>JAPXNP010000375.1:0-2977 GCA_033811955.1 Acidobacteriota bacterium | reverse complement strand
TCCTGGACTTGTGCACGGGCACGGGTGACGTAGCCTTGACCTTGCTCCCCGACGCCGAGGTGATCGGCGGCGACTTTTGCCGTCCCATGTTACTGCGCGCCCAAGCAAAGGCCCGGAGCTCCGGCCGAGTCCTGCCGCTGGTGGAGGCCGACGCTCTGCGTCTCCCCTTCTCCGCTAACTCGTTCGATGCAGTTTCGATCGCCTTCGGATTGCGGAATCTGGAAGACCACCGCAAAGGACTGCTTGAGATCCATCGCGTCGTTCGCCCCGGCGGCCGGGTAGCCGTTTTGGAATTTGCCGTCCCGTCAAATCGCTGGATCCGGAACTTGTACCTGTGGTACTTCCACAACATCCTCCCCAGGGTAGGAGCTTTCATCTCGGGCGACGAGGGAGCCTATGCTTACTTACCCGCGTCGGTCCATGAGTTCCTTCCTCCAAGTCGCCTGACCGAGGAGATGGAGCGAGCCGGGTTTTCCTGCGTGCAACCGATCCAGCAAACCTTCGGTATCGTGTACCTTCACCTGGCACGCAAACCGTGAGATTCTGCGCAAGGAGTGATTCTTGCGGCGGGTCTCGCGCATGGCTCCGGACCGGTAACAGGGTCACTTTACCTGCTTCTGCGGCACGTTTACTGCGTGGGCGGAAGAGGGCACGCCGGTTGACGCGCGTCGCCCGCCGTCTTATGGAAGTAGAACCCAGCAAGAAGGGTATTCAGGCGGGTGTCGGATCGCCGGACGATCGATGGGTGAAACAAGCCGCAGGATCAGCCTGAAAGACTAGACAAGAAGGAGAAGCATGAGCGAGGAAAATAGAACAGCCGGAAGCAGCCTTTTGGACGAACTCCAAGAGGAACACAAGGAAAGTGAAAACTCCTCGGAAGGCCCCAGCCTGGTATTGGCGGGAGAGGTGTTGCCCGACTATATCCCGCTTCTACCGGTACGGCCTCGTCCGTTTTTCCCCGGGCTGCACCTTCCCTTGCAGATTCCGAGCGAACACATTCCCACGATCCAGTGGGCGCTCGAGAACTCCAATCGCACGCTGGGCCTCGTCCTGGTGCGTGATTTCGACGGACCCGACTCGGTCGGCAACCTCTACGACGTGGGCGTCGCCGCGAAAATTTTGAAAATCTTCAAGCAGGAAGACGGCTCCCTGCACGTGTTGATCGGCTGCCTCGAGCGCTTTCGAATCCTGGAAGCCCGGGAGGTGAACCAGCGCATATTTGCTCGAGTCGAATACCACTACGCTCAGCAGGTTCGGGCCGACCCCGAGCTGAAGGCTTACGCCATGGCGGTTGTGGCCGCGCTGCGGGAGTTGGTACAGCTCAACCCCTTGCAGTCCGAAGCCATCAAGCTCTTCTTAAGCCGTTCCTCGTTCGACGACCCGGCGCAACTGGCCGATTTCGCCGCCAGTTTGACGACGGCGACGGGCCATGAACTGCAGGAAGTCCTGGCCGAATTCGATATTCGAAGACGTATTGACCGGACCTTGCAGCTGCTGCACAAGGAACTGGAATTGTCCCGCTTGCAGCAAAAGATCACCAAGCAGATCGAAGAGCAGATGTCCAAGCAGCAGCGGGAGTTCTTCCTGCGCGAACAGCTGAAGGCGATTAAGCGGGAATTGGGACTGGAGAAGGATCCCAAAACGGCCGAAATCGAGAAGTTCGAGCGTCGGCTGCGGACCCTTCGACTCAATGAGGAGGCTCGTCATGCGGTACGGGAAGAGCTGGAGAAACTGCAGGTCTTGGAGCCGACGTCACCGGAATACACGGTCAGTCGCAATTACGTCGATTGGTTGACGATCCTACCGTGGGGCAAGCTGAGCAAGGACCGATTCAACATCGACCGGGCGCGGCAAATCTTGGACCGCGATCATTACGGACTCGACGACGTGAAGAGCCGAATTCTGGAGTTCATCGCCGTCGGACGTTTGAAAGGAAACATTGCCGGTTCCATTCTTTGCCTGGTGGGTCCCCCGGGGGTTGGGAAAACATCGGTCGGCCGGAGCATCGCGGCATCACTGGGACGGAAGTTCTACCGGTTTTCCCTCGGCGGAATGCGAGACGAAGCGGAAATCAAGGGCCATCGACGGACGTACATCGGTGCGATGCCCGGCAAGATCATTCAAGCTCTAAAGGTCGTCGGGACGGCCAACCCGGTGATCATGCTGGACGAAATCGACAAGGTGGGAGCTTCCTTTCACGGTGACCCCGCGTCGGCGCTCTTGGAGGTTCTGGATCCGGAGCAGAATCCTACCTTCCGGGATCACTACCTGGACGTGCCTTTCGATCTCTCCAACGTGCTCTTCATAACCACCGCCAACCAGCTCGACACGATTCCTCCCCCTTTGCTCGACCGAATGGAGGTGATTCGACTCAGCGGCTATATCCTGGAGGAAAAATTGGAAATCGCCCGTCGCTTCCTGATCCCGAAGGCTCTCGAGTCCCATGGTCTTTCGGGTAAGGAGGTGGTCTTTCAGCGTGACGCTCTGGTCAGCCTGATCGACGGCTGGGCTCGAGAAGCCGGGGTCCGTAATCTCGAGAAGATGATCCGTAAGATTCTGCGGCGATGTGCGCTCAAAATTTCGAAAGGACACAGTCGAAGAATCGTCATCCGTCCCAGCAACCTCGAGGAGTACCTCGGAAAGCCGATTTACACCGACGAAGAGCTCATCGATTCCCGACCGGGCGTGGTTACCGGCCTGGCTTGGACCAGTCTGGGCGGCGCCACCTTGCAGGTGGAGGCGACAGCCGTCCCCAGCAAGGAGAAGGGATTCAAGCAAACCGGACAGCTGGGTGGAGTTATGGTGGAAAGCTCCGAAATCGCTTACTCCTATGCCATGGCGCATTTGAAGGAATTCGGCGGGCCCGAAGGTTTCTTCGACAAGCACTTCGTCCATCTGCACGTCCCGGCCGGAGCCACTCCGAAAGACGGTCCTTCCGCCGGGATTACCATGGCCACCGCTCTATTCTCCATGGCCC
>JAPXNP010000374.1:0-2989 GCA_033811955.1 Acidobacteriota bacterium | reverse complement strand
ACCACAAACCCGCCAAGATCGCCCCCGTCTTACGTCTATCCATTTCAGTTTCCCCCCTCGTCCTTGGAGAGTTCAGCGATTCGTTCTCGAATTCTCCTGGTAACCAGATCGAAAGCCGGCTTCATCTCTGGTGCTACCTGCTCAGCCATCTGCTCCATCTGGCTCAGAGCCTGCTGGAGCAGGGCCGCGTCGGACTCTTGAGCGATCATGCTCAGCTGCTGTTGGATGGCGCTCCGCATCTGCGGAGGCAGAGAGGCCAACTCGGGAGGCACTGGACCGGCGCCGGCCTTCCTCTCATACCAGGCCACCGTACGGTTCTTCGGCTCGAGATAACGGCGAGCCACATCCTGGATTTGGTCGGCCGTCACGGCCTGTAGGAGTCCGGGCGCCTCGTTAATGTAACGCCAGTCTCCGTTGGAGTCGTAGACGATCAACTGCAGCAAGAGAAAGAAATTGTTGCGAAGTCGCCGATGCGAGTCCGCCAACACCTGGTTCTTCAGCTTCTGCAACTCCCGCTCACCGAGGGGTTCAGCCTTGAGCTTTTCGAGCTCTTCCACGATGGCATCCTCTACCTGCTGATGGGTTCGTCCCTCTTTCACCTCGGCGACAATTCGCAAAGCTCCCGCGTACTTTTGTGTCTCCAATCTAGCCATCGGCTCACCTACGACCAGCTCCTTCTCTTCCACCAGGGACCGGTACAGCCGACCCGTGCGGCCCTGCAGCGCCGCCGTCAACAGCTCCAACGGAAACGTATCCTTGTGATAGAAGGCGGGGGTGTGCAACAGCATCTGAACGGTCGGATTCGTGTCCGCCTCTCCGACGAGCCTCTTCTCGGCTACTTGTTCAACCTCGAACGTGACCACTTCCGGGGGATCCTCAGCACCCCGGGGAATCCTCCCGAAGTACTCCTCGGCCAGCCGCAGCGCCTCGTCGGGATCGACGTCACCTACCAACACCCCCGTCAGATTGTTGGGCGCGTAATGAATTTGAAAGTACTCCTCCGCCTGGCGTCGGCTGATGGATTCCACGTCCGAAGCCCAACCGATGACCGGCCAGTGGTAAGGGACCGCTTGCCAAAACATGGCTTGTAACTGTTCGTCGAGGCGACCCGTCGGCGTGGATTCCACCGCCATTCGCCGCTCCTCCCTAACCACATCCCTCTCGGAGTAGAACTCCCGAAAAACCGGATTCAAGAGTCGGTCCGATTCCAGCCACATCCACAGCTCAATCTTGTTAGCCGGAATCGTGACGAAATAGGCCGTCTGATCTTCGGAAGTGAAAGCATTCAGGCCGGCACCACCGTTCTGAGTGTAGATGCGGTCCAGCTCGTCCTTGACGATCAACGCCCGCTCTTCCTCGAACAGCTGAAGCAACTGCTGCCTCAACTCCTTCAAGCGGGGAGTCCAGTTCTCCGGGTCATATATGCTCCCCGAAATCTCCCCCCGCAACAGCTTGCGTCGCAGTTCGGAATACTCCTTCTCCATCTCGGCGAAAATCGCGTCCTGTTTTCGGCGGATCTCTTGCCCCTTTTCGTAGTCCTTGGTTCCGATGGTCTTCGTTCCCTTGAACATCAGATGTTCAAACAGGTGGGATATTCCCGTGATTCCGGGACGCTCATTGACGGAACCGACCCGCGCCACCCAACCGCAGGCGACGGTAGGCGCCTCATGGCGCTCGACTATGAGGAACTTCATGCCGTTTGAAAGAACCGCCTCCCGCACCTCCACCTGCTGCGCGAAAACACTTCCCGACAGCAACAGGAGGCACACAAACCATAATCGCGTTTGCCTCATGCCATCACTCCTCCGTTGTTCTCCGCCGGCAACCCTTTCTTACCGAGGAGAACCATCATTCTGTACCTACGCTAAATTCTCTTCCAGTCTTTCTAAACGTGAAAACAGGAAAAATTGCGACTCTTGGAGTTCTTTTCAAGATCGCCCGCCCGCTTCAGAACTCGTCACGCTCACCCGGCCGCCCGCGGGGAAGCGGTTCTTTCGCCGCCTCCTGGTTCAACCAGCGGCGAAGGGCCGGCGTCAGGTAAATTTCGTCCAGGCTGGAAACCAGCAGAGCGGATCGCAGCGCACGGCCTCGCTCGATCAAGGACGCGTCCCGATTCAGAACAACCAGACGATTCCGTCGCCAACGTACCACTCCCGAGTGGAAGTCACCCCGCTCATACCGCAGCTCCCACCCGAGCCGCCGCACGACCGCTTCCAGTTCGTGAAGGAGGTCTCCGCTCAGTTGCATCGCCTCGAGGCAAGTTTATCCCCCAGGGATGAACAGTTGCCCGAGCCGTCGGCATGCCGCACGCCAAAACGGTGTACGGCATAAGGCGTGCCGCGTAGCGCGCGCCTGAGAAGCCCCATTGAGATCTTGCAGCTTGGTGAAACGCGGGCACTGATTCGGCCGATCAAGGGGGAATCGGAAGCATCTCCCTCGGCTGGAGAATCGGCCCGATGCGCCGGGTTCTTGCTCTCCGTAACGTCGGCTGGATGGGGTGGAGCGGCCTGCCACGGTCGGACGCAAGCTCGAGGATGTCGATCGTCTTAGATCTCCAGAGGGTACTTCTTGTGGGGCACACCGTGCGCCGCACCCCTTACGCGCTACGAAGTACGCTTAAAACGAGATTCCCTTCGGGACGGCTCTTCCGCTGTCCTGCGCTCCGGCCGGCGACGGGTAAACTCGCCTCCATTGGGTTTATCCGTGGTGTCTGGCAGAATGCGTACATCGCAGTGCAATTTGACTCGGTTCGGAATAAGACTTCGGGACTCCGAAAGGAGGCCGCCATGTCGGCTCTAGCAATAGCGACAGTCTTGGCACTGGTCCCGGCTTTTGCCGCGGCCCAGGCGGAGACGCCGCCAATTCCTCTCCAAAAAGTTGTGCTTTACAAGAACGGCGTAGGCTTTTTCGTTCATCGCGGGAATGTGGAGCTTCCTGCCACTATCCGCCTACAGGCCCCCGCTTTCTCGGCCGACGACATGCTCAAGTC
>JAPXNP010000373.1:0-2990 GCA_033811955.1 Acidobacteriota bacterium | reverse complement strand
TTGTTTGCACGATCGGACCGGCGAGCAGCTCTCCCGACCTTCTTGAGCGGATGGTCGAGCAAGGCATGGACGTCGCCCGCCTAAACTTCTCTCATGGATCGGTCCAGGAGCACCGAAACGTCGCTCGCGAGATTCGGCGTCTGGCCGGTCTGCAGCATCGGCCTGTAGCCTTGTTGCAGGATCTGGCCGGTCCGAAAATCCGCATCGGAGAGATCGAAGGAGGTCGTACGATCATAGAAACGGGCGCCGAGTTCACGTTGACGACGCGCCGGGTTCCCGGCAATTCCCGAGTAGTGTCGGTCGGCTACGAGCATCTGCCGGGGGAGGTCTCCGCCGGCAATCGCATTCTCTTGGCCGACGGAGCCATCGAGCTGCGCGTCGAATCGGTAAACCACACCGACATTCATTGTCGGGTCCTGTCCGGAGGGGAACTCACGCCGCACAAAGGAATCAACGTTCCATCGGGTCTGTACAAGCTTCCGATCCTGAGGCCGAAGGATATGGAAGACCTCCGGGTCGGAAGCGAATTGGGCGTGGACTACGTGGCGGTGTCCTTTGTGCGAACGGTCGAGGACATCGAGACGGTTCGCGGTCAGCTGGCGCGACTGGGATCGACCGCCGGGCTGATTGCCAAGATTGAGACGGCGGCGGCTTTGGAAAACTTCGACGCCATCCTCGAGGCCGCCGACGGTGTGATGATCGCCCGCGGCGATTTGAGCATCGAAACGCCTTTCTCTCGCGTCCCCGTAGTCCAAAAAGAATTGATCACGGCCGCGAATCGCGTGGCCAAGCCGGCCATCACTGCCACGCAGATGCTGTTTTCCATGGTTTCCCGCCCCTATCCCACCCGGGCCGAGGTGGCCGACGTCGCCAACGCGGTGCTGGACGGGTCTGACGCCGTAATGCTCTCCGAAGAGACGGCCGTAGGAGCCCACCCGCTTCGGGCTCTCGAAGTAATGCACCGAATCATAAGAGACACCGAGGCTAGTCCTCTTTTCGGCCGTCGCACCCGGATCGACGAACCGCCGGAGGTGGAAGGCGACCGCAGGTGGGCGATGGCCGCCGCGGCCGCAAGGCTGGCTTCCAGACTCGAGATCCCTCGGATTCTCACTATCACCCGCACCGGACAAATGGCTCGCCTGGCGGCGGCCGCGCAGCCCGAGCAACCCATCGTGGCGGCCACGCCCCGCCGCTCCACCTACCACCAGTTGGTCTTGGTAAGAAATGTCACACCCCTTCTCCTTCCCGAGACGCTCGACGACTACGACGAGATGGTCCAGGAAGCCTTGACGCGGCTTGCGCAACGGTTTCCGGAGGCCGAGCAAGTCGTCTTGCTGGCGGAAGATTTCGTACGCTTGGCGCACCCGGCTTGAGTTCTCCCGGCGCCGTGTGGGAGCGCCGCCGGTCGCTTGTACAGGAGCCCCAAACTCGGGATACTTCTTGTGTAGTCAAGTGTCGAGAAACGAAAGGGGCTCGGTATGGTTCCGGCATTTCCGTTATGTCCACGCAAGGTTTCATCAATGAAGCCGTTAGGTAGTCTAGTCTTGTTCCTGGCTTGCGTTTCACCCTTACAGGCGCAGCGGGACGGCTGGTATGAATTTGAGGTGCCCGGATTCGACGCGGCCTCCACCGTGGTCGACGCCTCCCACCTGCTGGTGGATTTCCCGGGCCAGGACCCCGCCTCCGTGATCGACGCCCGCGGTCGTGTCGTCGTCGGCGGGGACGGTCACTTGTACTTCAGCAAAACCCACCGGCGAGCTCGCTTTTGGGGCGTGAACTTTACGTTCAGCGCCAACTTCCCACCCCACGAGATTGCAGAGAAAGTCGCGGCCCGCTTGGCGAAGCTCGGCGTCAATGTGGTTCGCTTTCATCACATGGATTACTTTGCACAACCTAACGGTATCTGGGACCCGAAGTTTTTCCCCAACGACACTCAGCACCTCGACACAACTCAGCTCGACCTGTGGGACTATCTCGTCTACCAGCTAAAACGCCACGGCATTTACGTGAACGTCAATCTGAAAGTGGCCCGACATTTCGGGCCGGATGACAGGTTGGAGGACACACACCTGTTTACCGACAACTACTTTTTTCGCGGGGTTTCCCACTGGAACGGCCGCATGATCGAGTTGCAGGAGGACTACGCCCGCAAGCTCTTGGATCGGAAGAACCCGTATACGGGTCTGAAGTACACCGAGGACCCGGTGGTCTTCTGTGTGGAAATCGCCAACGAAGATTCTCTATTCGGAAGCCTGCTGACCGACGGTGAAATCAATTACATTCCCGATCGCCCCGGCGTACTTCCCGCCCGCTACAGCTCCGAACTGGACCGGCAGTGGAATGACTGGCTCCGCCGCCGTTACGGCGATGAGGCGGCGCTGCGCAACGCCTGGGACCCCGAAGTCGCCTCCCCCGACGCGACGAACAAGGTGCGCAACGGCGAATTCGACATTCGGGATTCGCAGAACCGTCCCACCGATTGGTCCGCCCAGGGCTTGGAGGGCGCCCAAATCGGCTGGCGAGTCGAAGCCGGATCCGGGCCCGACGGCGACTCCGCCGTTCGGATCGATGTGAAGACGTCGACCGGGGTGAACTGGCATGTGCAACTAATCCAGGGAGGCCACAGCGTAGAAGAGAGCCGGCGCTACGAGGTCAGTTTCTGGGCCAAGGCAAACCGTACTGGGAAAGTGACGCTCGACGTGATGGAGGGTCGGGAGCCATGGCGGAATTACGGACTGAGTGAGACGTTCGACGCCACGACCGAGTGGCAACAGTACCGTGCGGTCTTCGTGGCCAACACTTCAGATACGGGATACGCTCGCATTACGTTTGAGTTAGGAGCTCTTCCACAGGGTACGACGATTTGGATCGACAAGGTCGAATTCCGAGAAACCGCCCCGATCGTACTCGACAAGGGGGAGAGCCTGGCGAACGGCACGATCCTACGACCTCTGCGTTCGGATTTCGGGCGCTACTCCGACGCCCGGAAC
>JAPXNP010000372.1:0-2990 GCA_033811955.1 Acidobacteriota bacterium | reverse complement strand
TAACTTGATGTTCGCCGCATAGGCCGAGCTGATAACTGCGGCCCCGGTGCACCAGTGCATAGCGGCCGCGATGATCGACGGTAGCGCCGGCCGTCGGCGGAGGCGTAACAAACGAAAGCTGTGCCTCCAAGTTGGCGGCGCACCGCAATAAGGTTTCTTCCGCTTCGGGAACCTGTGGAGCGCTGACGGCTGGTTTGCCCGCGCGCAATATTCCGGCCTTTTCTTGCGCAATCGCGCTCAGCGAGTTACCCAGGTATTTCTCGTGATCATAGGAAATCGGAGTAATGAGGGAAAGAATCGGTTCCACCGCGTTTGTGCTGTCCAAGCGCCCGCCCATCCCTACCTCCAGCACGGCGAGCCGGACGCCGAGGCGGGCAAAAAGTAGGAGCGCCGTCGCCGTCACGGTTTCGAAAAATGTAGGGTGAGGCTCCAAACGGTTGCGGGCGATAGCTTCGGCCGTCTCCCCAAGTCCTTGGGCGAACTGTTCGGCCGTCACGGGACGGCCGTTCACCCGGACTCTTTCTCTTGGTTCCACCAAATGCGGCGAGGTGTACAGGCCGGTACGGATACCCGCCGCCGTGCACACCGAAGACAAGAAATGCGAGACTGAGCCTTTGCCGTTTGTGCCGGCGACCAGAACCGAAGGGTAGGCCGTTTCCGGGCTGCCCAGAATTTCCAGCAAACGACGCATCGTTTGGAGACCAAACTTCATGGTTAGGACTTCGTTTCCCAGGCGGTTCAGGTATTGGAGGGCGTCGGCGTAGTTCATCGGTGTGCATCAACGATTGGGGTGTGCTGTGAATTCAGGAAAGCGGGAGGATCGTAAATCGGGTCGCCAAGCTCAGACCACCCCCATGAAGCGGAACCAATCGTAAATGAAGTCGCGGTGCTCTTGACGGTGCAAAACGGCGTCCAACATTCCGTGCTTCAACAAAAACTCGCTGCGTTGGAAGCCTTCCGGAAGTTTTTGCCGGATGGTTTGCTCGATGACGCGAGGTCCTGCAAAGCCGATCAGAGCCTTCGGCTCCGCGATGTTCAGGTCGCCCAGCATGGCATAACTGGCGGTAACTCCTCCGGTGGTGGGGTCGGTCAGCAGAGAGATGTACGGCAGGCCCTGTTCGTGATGCCGTGCCAGCGCCGCACTGATCTTCGCCATCTGCATGAGTGAAAGAAAACTCTCCATCATCCGCGCCCCGCCGCTGGCCGAAACGATGATCAAGGGTCTCTTCTCGCGCGTGGCCCGCTCCACCGCCCGGGTGATTTTCTCTCCTACCACGGAGCCCATGGAACCTCCAATAAACCGGTATTCCATGGAGGAGCAAACGGTTTCGACGCCCCGCAACCGGCCCACCGCGTTGACCACGGCCTCGTTGCATCCGGTCTTGCGAATTGCCTCTTCCAAGCGGACCTTGTACGGTTTGGTGTCGACAAAATTCAGGGGGTCGGTGGAGCGCAGTTCGTTGTCGAACTCTTCCCATTTGCCGTCATCGAACAAGATTTCGAGCCGCTTTCGTGCGGTGATCCGAAAGTGATGGCTACATTTTGGGCAGACGAAAAGGTTGTTCTCCAGGTCCTTCTTCCAGATGATGCCTTTACAAGAGTCACATTTGATGAAGAGCCCTTCGGTCCGCACCCTCCGCTCCTCCTCGTCTGGCGGGCGTAGAGGCTTCTTTTCTCCGTCGAGCCAACTCATCGGCGCCATAATAGGGTACAGCCGTCATTCTTGGCAACAAAGGAAGCGCAGCCGCGGCCAAGCGACTCGATCGAGGGCCGTTGCGAAGACGGGCATACCGGGGGAGAGGCCGCCGCTTTTCGCCCCGATGAACGAACGTTTTTGACTCGCCCTGAGACCCTTTACCCCGCGTGCGACGAGCATGTTGCGGCCCGCTGGAGGTTGTCGGCGCACCGTCCCGGCTCGCCGTCGCCGCAAAAGGTTCTGTATCATGCGTTGGGTGAAGACGGCGGTCCGTTGGCTCGTTGTCGTGTTCCTGGCGGTACAGCTTCCGTTTCTGTATCGCCTTTTCGAGAGCCGGCGGCTGAGTCGATTCCTTGCCACACTACCGCCTGCGCAGATCTCAAACCTTCCGTTTGAGGATGTACCGGGAGCCATTCATCTCCACACCGCGGCCGGAGGTCACAGCATCGGCACGTACCCGGAGCTGATCTCGGCGGCCAAACAGTTGGGTCTGCGATTCTTGTTTATCACGGAGCATCCAAGGGAACCGCAACTCTACCGGCCGATCGAGGACTCCGAGATCGTACTGATCTATGGTCGGGAGGAAGTGCTTCCCGACGGACGACGGGAACTTCGCAGTCCCGACGACAGCGTTCGCATCCAACTGCTGTATGACCTCGCCGATCCCGACGAGACTGTGACTGCGGTGGAGGTTTTCAACATTGCCGAGAACGCGCTCGCCTGTAACAATGTGCTCGGCTGGGGCACCTGGTTGTATCATCGAGCGGTCTACGACGATCTGTTTTTCTTTCATTGCTGGCGGCTCGATCCGTCAAAGACGGCTTTTTGGGATCGATGGATGCAGCGTCGACGGTTGGCCGCCACCGCCGGCAACAACGCTCATCAGAACATCGGGTTTGTTGTGATGAGTGGCGCAGGACGCCGATGGTTGGAAGTCTTTGTTGACCCATATGTGGTGTCTCTCGGGTTCGTAGCCAATCACGTCCAGCTTCCTTTGGGCACACCGGTCGAAGCCGGCACCGTCTTGGAGGCTTTAGCCGAGGGTTCCTCCTACATCGTCTTCCGGCGTCTTGCCGATCCCTTGGGATTTACGTTCTTCGCCCGCGAGGAGGGACGGGTTCGGCCCATGGGGTCGGAAGTCGGGACGGGGAGCCGACTGGTGGCCGAAAGTCCCCTGCCCGTCCGCTTCCGGTTAATCCGAGACGGAGGGGTTGTGTTGGAACTGGAGGGTCGTCACCTGGAATATGAAGCCGTGCGGCAGGGAGCGTATCGGGTGGAGCTGATGCTTTTGCAC
>JAPXNP010000371.1:0-2991 GCA_033811955.1 Acidobacteriota bacterium | reverse complement strand
GAATATTCCTTTTGGCTCGGCGACGCATTTGCATCCGGGGGCTCGCACGGGTACGACCACAAGAAACTCGGCATCACCGCGCGAGGCGCCTGGGAGTGCGTAAAGCGCCATTTCCTCGAGCTGGGACTAGATCCGTTTCGTGATGAGTTTACGGTGATCGGCATCGGAGACATGTCGGGCGACGTCTTCGGGAACGGCATGCTCTATACGGAAAAGATCCGACTCTTGGCCGCTTTTAATCACCAGCATATCTTTTTAGACCCTACTCCGGCGGCGTCCCGCGGTTACCAAGAAAGGCTGCGTCTGTTTCGATTGCCCAATTCCAGCTGGAGCGATTACGATCCGGCGGCGATCAGCCCGGGCGGAGGGGTGTTTCCCCGCAGTGCGAAATCGATCCCCCTGTCCCCTGAAATTCGAGAGCTTTTACAGCTTGACAAGGAACAGGCAAGCGGCCTCGAAATCATCCGTGCGATGCTCAAGCTTCCGGCCGACCTTCTTTGGAATGGAGGCATCGGAACCTACGTAAAGGCGAGCTGGGAACCGGAGGAGGCGGTCGGTGACCCAACAAATCGGCATGTTCGAGTCAACGCCGGTGAGCTTCGTGTCCGGGTGGTGGGCGAAGGAGGCAATCTCGGCTTCACTCAGGCGGCACGGGTGGAATTCGCTCGGCGGGGAGGCCGCATCAACACCGACGCCGTTGATAATTCCGGCGGTGTCGACATGAGCGACCATGAAGTGAACCTGAAACTTGCCCTGGCCCCGGCAGTCCATTCGGGGAAGCTGACACTGGAAACCAGGAACCGTCTATTGACCCGGCTGGCCGACGAAATGGTGGAGCTAGTGCTGGCGAATAACGCTTCTCAGGCACTTTGCCTGTCTCTGGCCCAGCGAGGGGGGCCGCCCCTGACGGAGCGATTCCAGCGGCTCCAGGAGCGCCTGGCGCAAAGAGCCGGTCTCAGACCGGACCTTGAAGGGCTACCCACCTCAGCGGAAGTGAGCCACCGACTGCGGGCGGGGAGTGGGTACACCCGCCCTGAACTAGCCGTCCTGCTGGCCTACAGTAAGCTTTACTTGAAGCAACAGATGCTGGAGGGAGGTATTTTGGACGAGTCGGTTCTGGTTCACCACTTGATCGATTACTTCCCCAGAGAAGTGGCCGACACGTACCAAACCGAAGTCGAGCAACACCCTCTGCGGCGCCACATACTGGCGACCCGCCTGACAAACTTGTTTGTCGACCGCTTGGGGATCAGCGGGTGGTTTCGCCTGGAGGAAGAATCGGAGAGACCTTTGAGCACCGTGATCGAGGCCATGACGACGGTGTGGGAGCTGACTCGGTGTGAAACGCTGTTTCGGACCGTCCTCGACGCCGGCCGGAACCTGAACTGGCCGGACCAGTACGCCGCCCTCGAGCGAACACGAGAGGCTTTTCACGCCCTGTGCGTCTGGTTGCTCCTCGGGCCCTTCGAAACAATCAGGCCGACGCCGACGGTGGAGAGGTTCCGCAGCGGCTGGGAAACGGCCTTAGAGCAGTTCCCGGCGGTTGTTCAGGGGGTGGCGGAGGGACAAAACTGGCACAATCAGCTGGAGCACTATGAGCAAGCGGGAGCTTCGCCGGCGCTGGCAAGAAGCCTTGCCACGGCGGAGTACTGGCCGGCCTTGTTGACGCTCTTACAACTACAAGAGATCACCGGAGAGGATCTCCCTGAAGTCGCGTACACCTACTTCTCTGTCGGCGAACTCTTCGCCTTGGGTGTAATCCGAGATCGACTGGCCGTCTCTTCCTCTGGAACTCCTGCGGAAGAAGCCGCCCGGCAAGCCCTCATCTCCGATTTGCGGGTCTTCCAACTGAGAATGACCTCAATCCTTCTGGGTTCGGGACGACGAGGCGACCGTCTCGTCGATCGACTGCGCCAAAATGAACGGTGCAAAGAAGCGATTGGACTGGCCGATAAGCTGCGGCAAGAACCCGACCTCGGCCTTGCTGAAGCGGTCCTGCTGCGGCACCACTTGTTTCGCCTCCTACCTCTCGGAGCGGGACAAAGAACTACAACGAATTCTTAACCCGGGCGAAGAACCGCCTCTTCCAAGTGGCGACTCGCCGCCTCCCGCGTTCTTGTAGGGCGACGTCGCCGCTCGAAACGGGATAGAGCTTGCACGCATCGTCAACCCGCGTATAGTTGAAAGAGCGGGTGTGCCGCCCGGAAGAGTGGAAGACGCTTGGTGCCGGCAAGGCTCTGGAACAACGGCCGGGACCTTGGGCAAGATCAACCCCGGATCCTTCCAAAGCTGTTGGGCTCAGGAGCGATGACGGTGTCCGAGCGAGCGACCTGCGAGCAGCCGGGACCGCCGCGGAAACGTCGCTTCGGAATCCCTCAGAACCGGCAGCAAGCCCGAAAGCTTCCAATAAGGAGAAATCGCATGCTCCGATTTACCTTGCGCCGGAGAGAATTTCTTACAGCTTCAACGGTTCTTGCGAGCGCGTCCCTCCGCTCTGCGGGCGGGGCGAGGTTTGTTGCGGAATCGCTTCCCGCCGTCCTGGGAGGAACACCCGTTCGCAGCCGACCCTTTCCCACTTGGCCCGTGGTGGACACCCGGGACGAGGAGCGCCTGTTGGAAGCCTTGCGAAGGAAAGAGTGGTGTCGCCTATACGGAGACATCACGACGAGGTTCGAACAACGGTGGGCGGAAAAGCTCGGTGCCCGATTCGCCTTGGGTGTCGTCAACGGAACCAACGCGCTGTATGCGGCTTTAGCCGCCGTCGGCGTAGAGCCGGGAGACGAGGTGATTGTTCCTCCGTACACGTTCGTAGCGACGGTCAACGCCGTTGTCCAGCACCATGCTCTTCCCGTTTTCACCGACACTGACGCCAACACGTTTCAGATGGATCCCGCCACCATCGAAGACCGTATCTCCAACCGCACACGCTGCTTGTTGCCGGTGCACTTGGGAGGTAATCCGGCCGACATGGACCGCATTCTTGATGTAGCG
>JAPXNP010000370.1:0-2994 GCA_033811955.1 Acidobacteriota bacterium | reverse complement strand
CGACTTTCCGCCGACTATGAGAAGGGATGGGTGGATCAGCCGCTTTACCGTAGTGAAACCACCGATTTTGATCGCCTTCGTTTAAGCGGTGTCACCCGTCTGTTTCCGGATCTGGAACTCTTCGGCAATGTCCGTCTGCGAGATGCGGAGGAAGATCTGGTGCTCTCGGAAGATCGGGGTTACGGTGCCGGTTTCCACTATCAAGTACGGGACGGGCTGGGGGTGTCGGGAGAATGGCAGAGGACCAGATGGGACGTCTCCATTCCCTATGTACAGCCGCAAACGCTGACGTGGGATCTGTTCAATTTTCGAGAGCTGTCCGACTATGGTCGACTCTTCTTCGACATCGATCTCGTGCGGGGGGCACATTTGGAGCTGGGCTACTCGGTTTGGGGCAATGTGGGAGATTTCCCTTTGAACTTCCATCAGCCGGTCGCGACATTCGAGGTTCCTCTCGGTGAGCGGGTAACCTGCTACGCTCGGTGGAACTACTACGACTACAACGAAAAGGTGTCGTTTTTACCGCAAGACTACCGGGCCCACCTGGTGGTGTTCGGTTTTCGGACAACATTCTCCAAGTAAGTGCGGCGTAGGGCCTCATTTGCCTGGCTCCTTTCATAGGCCGCGCACCCTTCGGGCCGGCGAATCCTCACAATATGGTGGCCTAACACGTTGTTTTCGGAAAGTTTCCGGAAAGAGATCTACGCGTCCGGCTGTGATCGACTCCAGCAGCGGGGCCCGGCGGCTTCACTCTTCAAAGACAAGAGAGGCGAAAGTAACGAACGAGCCTTCTTCGTCCATCTTTGCATAGCTGTGGGCGAGCAATCGCCCGCGAGCGTCGTTCGGCAGAATCTGCAGCAACGCTACCAGGGCGGGGAAACCGCAGATGCGACGACGGTCCCCGGCGCGGTCTACAAGCCGAATGAATTCGTCGCCGTTGAGCGTAAGCAACGCGTCGAACAACCGGAGGTCTTCCGCCAGGACCTGCTGGATGAGACTCCGGGCGGTGGGTCCTGGATCGCCGTAGCGAGGGCCTACATGGCTGAAGTCCACTCCCGCCACATAAACGACGCGGCGGCCGAGCTCGCCAACCGTCTGGTGTAACGCCTCGGCCAGCAGACGGACTGCAGCCAAGCCGGCTTGGTCGGGGCTCACCATCTCAAGGTGGCTGAAGCTGCAGAGAATGGGCAAGATCTTGAAAGGTCGGGTCCGGAAAAGATCCTGCAGCCAGATCAGCTGAAATTCGATGCTGTGTTCGGTGCGATGAGAAAAATCCTCCTGGAACCTGTCTCCCAAGCGGTTTCGGAGACCCTCGTAAACCGTACGATCCAACTGAGCGGTGCCCAAGGGTGTTTCGAAGTCCTTGGAGGCGATGGAGAAGAAATCCGGCAATCCCTGATGCCCGGTGCCGAAGATGACGAACAGGTCGGCTCCGGAAGATTCCCCCAGAGCACGATAGGCGTGGGAGTAGACGGGACCGCCTAACCGGAAATCGATGTGCGGCGCCACCAACGCCCGGACCCGGCGTTTACCCGATGGGTTCGGGCGACCCGCTCCCTGCGGATGGCGGTAGAAATCGTCAAGCCAAGCCTGCAGTTCGACCGGGTCTTCCGGGTAGCTCCGTCCTGCATGATAAGCGCTGCGGGTGGAAGATCGTCGGAACTCTTCTTCGACGGCCTTTACCCGAGCGCGGAAGGCATCATTCTCGAGGAACCCCGCCTCGTCCAACGTGAGAAGCAAACGTTCCAACTCTTCTCGGAACACGATGCGTCCCTCGAGCTTTGAGATTTCCGCTTGGAGATCAAGCACTGTCCGAGAACCGTCCATTCGGCTTAGCAAGAAAAGCAACTCTCGGGGAATCACCAGCACCCGCTCCGTAATCCCGAGAGGGTCACGCGCGAGAATGACGGGTTTGCCGTTGTCCGTCCAGGGCACGAAGTCAACCGCCCTCAATCTGGGGCGGGCTTGAACGTTTGGTGTTTCACGACTCCACTCCATGGCTTACGACCAACATGGTAACTCGACAACCGACTCCCATCGAGTGGTCCTTTCCCTTCCCCATTTCCACGAGATATAAGCATTCTGGGTTGGGTGATTTTGCTCAAGATGAAAACGTCCCGCTGGGTCAGAGTGCCCAAGGAAAGCCGACTCCGGTACAACGTTCAGCCCGTATGTTGGGTCGAGGAAATGGCACGCAGGTTGCTGGTCCTGAAAGGTAACATCGATAGCTGGTTGACTCACACCTCCCAAACAGTGAGAGGGGCGTGCCCGGCCCCTCTCCCCACCTCGATCGAGTAAACTAAGCATTTTGCGATTGCATGGACGGTCAGCGCAGGTGATCAGAGTATGGAGTGAGGAATGAAGCGACAGACAGGTGAACTTGGGATGTCCGGCGAACCGGCGGGCGCCCTGCTCACCCGGCTGCAGGAGTGGCTGGCGGCCGGGCCGTGCTCCTCCGGCGAGCGGCAGGAATTGACCAAGCTCAACGCGCTTTTGGGGTCGGCGGACTTGGGGGAACTGCGCATAGCCCCGTTGGGTGATCACACACGTTCTCTGGATCGCAAGGCGATTCACGAACCTTCGGTCTTGAACGAGGCGCCTGTCTACGGCTCCGCTTTCTCGAGGGGCTTGAGAATCGAGCTCGGCGACTATGTTCTCCTGTTCATCTCGGGGACGGCGAGCATCGATGAGGAAGGGCGAACGGTTTATTCCGGCGATTTTCGGGCTCAATGTTGGAGGACGTACCGCAACATCACGGAGCTGCTGGCCAGCGAGGGGGCCACTTGGCGAGACGTGGTGAAGTGCACCTGTTACCTGCGTGATATCGAGCGGGACTACGAGGAGTTCAATCGCGTCCGCTCGGCTTTCTTCGCGTGGATGGGCTTGGATCCGCTGCCTGCCAGTGTAGGAGTGCAGGTGCGTTTGTGTAGAGACGACCTTCTCGTGGAGATCGAGGCGCTGGCGTTTCTTCGGAAAGCCGGGGCGTAAGAAAGT
>JAPXNP010000369.1:0-2999 GCA_033811955.1 Acidobacteriota bacterium | reverse complement strand
GGAGCGACCGGCCGTCGCCCTGTCCACCTTGGAGGCGCTGGCGTTCCGCTTTCGTCACTTTCACCGGCGCATCGCCGTCATGATGGACGCGCGAAGACAGCAGATCTTCGGCGGCGCCTACGAAGTTTCAGAAACCCAGGCCAGACCCATCGTCCCGGAGCAGGCGGCGCCTCCCGCCGAGTGGATCCGCCGCTTGCCGGACGACCGGTTTGCTTGGGTCGGAGACGGAACCCAAATGTACGCTTCAACCCTCGCCGCCTTGAGACCGCACGATCGTATCCTGCGAACCGACAACACCATTCTGCCGGAGTTGTGTCGCCTGGCCTACGAACGTTTCGTCCGGGGACAAGCCTCTACGGCGGAAGAACTTAGAGCCAACTATCTTCGCGCCTCCGATGCCGAACAAGCACGTTTCGATCCGCCACGCTCATGACGCCGACTACTGCCGAATCGAGGCTCTGCGCTCCGAGGCCGGATTTGCACCGGAAGCTGCAGAATCGTTTCGGCGGAGCCTTCATCAGCCGGGCTTTCGCAACATGGTATTGGAACTCGACGGTGAGCCGATCGGATTCTGCCAGGCTCTGCTGCTGCCTCCCGAGGTGGAGCTGCTCGAGATCGCGGTCAGCCTCGCACATCAAGGTCGTGGATGGGGGCGAAAGTTGCTTGACGATCTCCTCGACGAGAGCCGGAAAGTGGGCTGTCGCCGCTGTCGTCTGGAAGTCCGAGCGTCCAATCACGCGGCACGGAGGCTGTACGAATCGGCGGGCTTTCGCTACACCGGACGTCGCAAGGGCTACTACGACAATCCAACGGAGGATGCCTTACTGATGGAGTTCGTGCTCGATGCCTTAAGCGAAACGCAATGACGGGATACTCGACCTATCGCCAAATACCGGTTCTCTTCGGAGCTCTATTCGTGGCTTCGGTGGACAACCAGGTACTCATTCCTTTGCTCCCCGTTCTCCAGCAGGACCTTGGCACGAGTGTTGAGCGCTTGGGGCTGGTTTTCTCGGCCTATGCGTTGTCGGCGGCCGTGTTGAATTTCTTCTTCGGTCCTTTGCTCGATCGCTGGGGTCGAGTACGGTCGGTCCGGGTCGCTCTCGTCGTGCTGGCATTGACCGCTTTGGGGACAAGCCGGATAGAAACCTACATCGGTTTACTCGGTTTACGGGCCCTGGCCGGAATCGCCGGGGGAATGCTTTCCGCCGCCGTAGCCGCCCAAATCGGAGACACTGTTCCCTACACCTATCGGGGCAGAGCCATGGGACTCGTTGTTTCGGCTTACTTCGCCGCCTTAGTCGTCGGGATCCCCCTGAGCGCGACGGTGGCAGACCTTTGGAGCTGGCGAGTCGTTTTCCTTGGCGAGAGTCTTACCGCACTGCTGTTACTGTATTTCACCGGCTATTTGGTACCGATCTCCCCCAACCCGTCCGGTTCCTATTTCGATCCCCTACAGCTTCTCTGGAAGAAGCCGCAGCTTTTCCATCCTCTACTGGTCTCCTTCTTCATTTCCGGCGGAACCCTTGCGTTTCTTACTTATATTGCTCCGTATCTTTCTCAGCGATTCGGCTTGAGTGCACGAGGAATCTCGGGAGTTTTTGCTGTTTCAGGGATCGCCGCCATGTGCGCCAGCCCCTTGTCGGGGATCTGGAGTGATCGGTGGACCCGAAAGAATGTGTTCCTTGCAGCCAACACGGCCTTGATCGTTCCCTTGCTTCTGATCCTCGCGGCAGGTTCTTGGCCTTTCGTGTTCCTGCTTACCTTCCTGGTCGGAATCCTGGTGGCGATCCGGCAGACCGCCTTGCAAACCTTGCAGAGCGAAGTGCTCGGCATGGAAGCACGAGGAACGTACTTGGCGGTACGCAACACTTTTTCTCAGGCGGGAATCGCCACCGCGATCGCGGTCTCGTCGTTGCTGTTTGCTCATCATGGATACGCGGGGGTTCTCGGCCTTTCGGCGACGGCCACCGCGCTCGGCAGCGTACTTCTATGGTGCTTCCACCCGCACCAGGAGCATCGATGAGCTGCAGAGGACCCGCCAAACTTGTCTTCGGGTCTTCAGTTCCCCACGCTACCGGGCACCGGTATAGAATCCTCACACCCGTGGAGCGTGTCGGACACGCCCGGAGCATTTGAAGAAGAAGGAGAATCTGATGCGATTCCGTGAGCTGTTCTGGGTGACCTTGATCAGTGCTTGTCTGGCGGCGGTGATCGTTTCGGTCGGCAGATATTGGTCGACTCCGCCGCCTCCCGCGCAGGCGGTCAACCAAACCTCCAGGGCCGGTGTGAACAAAGAAGTTTCATCCGCCCCCCAAGTTGAGAAGCTGACCCCGGAGGAACAGATCAACGTCCAAATCTATCGCGAGATGAGCCAATCCGTTGTGAATGTCACAAGCACACGGCTGGCCCTAAATTTCTTTCTCCAAGTCGTTCCCCAGCGTGGGACCGGCAGCGGTTTCTTCGTGGACGATCAAGGCCATATCCTGACGAATCATCACGTCATCCAGGACTCACGACAGGTGCAAGTAACTCTGTTCGATGAGTCTACAGTGGATGCGGAGGTTGTCGGAATGGACCCGATCACCGATATTGCTCTACTGAAGATAGACTGCCCGCCGGGCAAGTGCCGTCCCACTGTGTTTGCCGACGCCGGTGATCTCCTTGTGGGCCAGAGAGTTCTCGCCATTGGGAACCCCTTCGGCTTGGAACGCACCCTGACCACTGGTGTGGTCTCCTCGCTCGGGCGTAGTCTCGAAACCGAGAGCGGAGTTCTTGACAACCTGATCCAGACCGATGCGGCCATCAATCCCGGCAACAGCGGAGGTCCGCTGCTGAATAGCCGAGGAGAAGTCATAGGAATCAATACGGCTATCCTTTCGGCAACCGGGGAATATGCGGGTGTGGGGTTCGCCGTTCCGGTCGCCACCATAGCACGTGTCCTGCCGGACCTCCTGGAATATGGCTATGTGCAACGGCCTTGGATCGGGATCGTTCGGGCC
>JAPXNP010000368.1:0-3003 GCA_033811955.1 Acidobacteriota bacterium | reverse complement strand
GATCTAGACCTCGATCAGAACGGATCAGTTGACCTGAGGTTCAGGGCTACGGGATCGGACTTTGACGCGATCCCTCTCGGCCCGAACCAGGTATTGGCCATTCCTGCGACTCCGCCGAATTTAGGAGGATTCGTGTATCCTTTGAATTCTGGCGATGTGATCGGCGCTGTGACAGAGCCTCCGCTCAGTTGGGAAAATCCCGGAGATGGGCGATTCGGCCCGATCGGTCTCACGTTCACGTCCTGCATGCTCGTCGGAGACGAACTGGGTTGCCTCGGACTGTTCACGGGACGGAACGCATACATGGGGGCAGAGTTTCAAATCGACGGTCAGCCACATTACGGTTGGGTGCGGGTGGATCTTTCGCAGCCGGGGATCAACGGTGGCTGGATCACCGAGTACGCTTATGACACGCGGCCGGGCATGCCGATTGTGGCAGGGGCAGTGCCTGAGCCTTCGACGTGGGCCTTGCTGATTGGAGGAGGCGTGCTGATGGTGTGGTTCAGACGAAGGAGAAATGAAGGGAGGGGCTAACAAGATCACTGGTCGTGCCGAGCAAAGCCCGGGACGACGGAACAGGGGTGACACCCCTTGAAACTCGTCAATGTTACCCAGTGGGTGCGTCGGCGGAAGCCGGCCAATCCCACCCGGCCCAAGGCTAGCCACCGGGCCGGTAGCTGAACCGAAGTGCGATCGCCGAGAGGCGGTGTGCGAAGCAGAGGTAAGGCGAGGGCGCAGGCCGCGGAATTGAACCCCGAAAAATGTATAGTGGTGGTCAAAGGATAAGTCCGGGCAACCGGACCGAAAGCCGACGGGATCCAGTGTCCGGAAGGCATCAGTCCTGGCCGCGACAAGGCGAGCGGACGGGACACCACCGGGGTCTAAGAGCGGGGCATGCGTTCAGAGGGGTAATCCGGGAACTCGGGAGAACCTCCCGTCTCCTTGGGAGAGCACGCCGGAGTACGGGTGACCGGCACAAACAACATCCGGGCGTCTGCCGCTGGATGCGGGCGGTGAACGAGCCAAACCCGGCACGAGCCGGGAGGGACACGAAACCCAGCGCGTCAACCCAAGGTACCGGTCGGGAGCCAAAAGCGAACCAGCCGGGACGGACGAAGGTAGTCGTAGCAACGCACAGTACCGCAGGCCCAGGAGCCGCAAGGCGACTGGACCGGAAGCGTGGGGAACTGAGGCCCAAGGGACCCACGATCAAGGCCGCGAGGCGGCGGGAAGGCGAAGCCGGGCATGACCTCTGGGCGAGGGAAATACAGGAGTGACTTTGAGCGCACCAACTGTATCAACGCGATTCGCACAGATTGCGGAACAGTCAAAACGGGAGCCGGGAATGGTGTTTACCACCCTGGCTCATCACATGGACGAAGCCTTCCTCACGGAAGCCCTTCACCAACTGCGGAAAGACGCCGCGGCCGGCATTGATGAAATGACGGTAGCGGAATACCACCAGAACCTGAAGGAAAACATTGCTGACTTGCATCGACGGCTGGTGAACCGGAAATACCGAGCCCAACCGGCGAGGCGGGTGTGGATTCCCAAGAGTGATGGCAGCCAGCGACCGCTGGCCATCCTGGTGCTGGAAGATAAAATCGTGCAACGAGCGGTAGCGATGCTGCTGGAAGCGATCTACGAGCCGTATTTCCATACGTTCTCGCATGGCTTTCGGCGCGGGCATAGCGCGCACGGGGCCTTGAGTTATCTGCGGGACCAGTGTCTGAGGCTGGGTATCAATTGGATTATTGATGCCGACATTGCCAAGTTCTTCGACACGATCGAACCCTTGCACCTTCGCACGATCCTCCAGAAACGCGTCAACGACGGAGCCATCCTGAGACTAATCGGGATGTGGCTTCACGTGGGCGTGCTGGAGGAAGGGAAGGTAGTAAGGAGTGAGACGGGCACCCCGCAAGGGGGAGTGATTTCGCCCATCCTGGCCAATATCTTCCTGCACACGGTGCTGGATGAGTGGTTCGAGGCGACCGTGCGACCGCGCATGGGCGGGAACTGCTTTCTGGTGCGGTTTGCGGATGATTTTGTCATGGGTACAGCGATCAAGACAGACGCGGAGAAAGTGTTTCGGGTGCTGCCGAAGCGGTTCGAGCGGTTTGGGCTGAAAATCCATCCGGAGAAAAGCCGGCTGGTGCAATTCAGTCGGCCGTTTGGACGCAAGGGTAAAGGGCCTGGGACGTTCGCGTTCCTTGGGTTCGACCACTATTGGGGCAAAACCCTGAACGGGGGTTGGACCATCAAGCGCAAGACCCAAGGGAAACGGCTCCGCCGGTTCCTGAGCGGAATCCACGAATGGTGCCACAAGAACCGACACTTGGACATCGTGGAGCAATACCAGACCTTGAAGAGCAAGCTGCGCGGGCACTATCAGTATTACGGTGTGCGCGGCAACTTTAAGATGCTGGAAGTTGCTTTTGAACATACCGAAAGGGTGTGGAAGCGGTGGTTGAGTCGTCGGAGTTCCAAGCACCGGCTGAACTGGGAGCAATGGATGGTGCGGTGGCAGGCGATTTGCCCGCTGCCGAAACCGAGGATCGTGCATGCGTTTTGAGTCTGGGCAGCAACGCGTCATGCGCTTGGGCTGGGAACGGCCCGGGTCACCGGTCGAAAGGCCGGTGCTGACGAACCGTATGAGCGAATCGTTCACGTACGGGTCTGTGGGGGGCGCCGGGGGTAACCCCGGTCCCTACCCGGCAACGAACAGCCGCCCCGCTTCGCCGTTCGAGGGTCGCGGGCTTCGGCGATGCGCTCTGGTTCTCGGAAGTCACGGGCGTTATCACGGCGGGGCGGCTGTCGCTCAGTTCACCGTTAGCCGAGCATTCGTTCGCCAGTTGAACTCCTCCGAGCAGTCTGATAGACCACGTCCATGAAGTTGGACGACATCATGCGCGATTTGCCCGCGCGAACTGGTAAGGCCGTCGCCCACTACTGGAAGACCCGGGCAGGACAGAGAGAAAGACAGCAGCAAACGGGAAAGGC
>JAPXNP010000367.1:0-3004 GCA_033811955.1 Acidobacteriota bacterium | reverse complement strand
CGGTTTTCTTCACCCATCCGGGACGGGATCGGCCTGTCACTGTCCTGGAGGAGGTCTACACCGAGATAGCCGCCGAGGATGATTTCGGAATTCGAGAACTTGAACTGGTTTATTCGCTCAACGGGGGACCGGAGCGCACGATTCCTCTAGTCGTTCCGGCCGGCGCTCGGAAGACCTCCGTTTCCCATACCTTCTACTTGGAAGAATGGGAGGGGCTCCAACCGGGCGATTTCATTTCTTACTACGCCCGGGCTCGTGACGCCTCAAGCAGCGCCGCGAGTGATCTGTTCTTTTTGGAAATTGAACCGTTCGAGCGAAGTTTCCGACAGATGCAGGCTGCGGCGGCGCAGGGACAGGGGGAGGGGCTTCAGTTTGCAGCGCGTCAGAAGCAGATCATTATCGCCACCCACACGTTGCTGCAGGAAACCGGTCTCGACCGTGCCCCGGTTGCGGAAGACAGTGCCACGTTGGCTTTGGTGCAAGAGCGTTTGGCAGGGGAAGTCCGAGCCGTTCTGGACCGGATCCGTCGGCGCAATCTGGGAGACACGGACGCTCGCTTCCAGCAGATGTCGGAGTACCTTGAATCGGCTTTAGAACACATGCAGCCGGCTGCGGCATCCCTTCGGAAAGCGGGATTGGATGAAGCGTTACCCGAGGAACAGAAGGCTTACCAAATGCTGTCCCGCGCCGAAAAGCTTTTTACCGAGATGCAGGTGGCCATGTCGTCCGGTCCCGCGGGTGCTTCCTCGGCGCGGGATCTGGCCGATCTCATCGATCTCGAACTCGATCGGACAAAGAACCAGTATGAAACGCTGCAGCAAAGTCAAAGGCAGCGCCGGGAGCAGGCCCTCGAAGATGCTTTGGAGCGCTTACGGCGATTGGCTCAGCGTCAGCAGCAGGAGTTGGAGCGTCAGACCCGGCAAGGTTTGGGGGCCGGCGACCAACAAGACGTAAGGGAAGAGGCGGAGCGTCTGGCTCGGGAGTTGGCTCGTCTTTCCCGCGAACGCAACGATCCTGAACTCGGTCGAATCGGGCGCCGACTGGAACGTCTCTCGCGACAACTGAGGCAGTCGGCGGAGTCTTCAAGTGGGCGTTCCGTGCAGGAGGCGGCGAGAGCGTTAGAGCAACTCCGGGAGGCCGAGCGTCTTCTTAGGGAATACCAGTCGCGGGACGTACAAGAACGACTTTCCGATCTGGCGGCAAGTTCCGCCCGATTGAGCCGCGAGCAGCGGCGGCTCGCTCAAGAGATACAGTCGGCCCAAACTGCGGCTGACACCGAGTCACAGGAAGAACTCTTGGCGCAGAACTTTGAGCAGGTTCGTGATCTGTTCTGGCGGCAGCAGGATTTGCGCCAGGAGGTGCAACAGCTGGAATCGGAACTCCATGCTACGGCTCGCAGACTGGAAGATTCTTCGCCTCGGGCGGCACGAGCCTTACGACAGGCGGGACGCAGGGTTCGGGAGACGCGCATCCCCGACCAGATGCAGGAAGCCGCGGAACTGCTCGCGGGGGGGCTGCTCCCGTTCGCCGGACGGCGGGCGGAACAAGCCGGGAAAGAGCTGGAAGATCTTTCCGAGCAGATCCGGCAAGCTGTAGGCGAAGCCCGCCAGGCTCAAATCGGCCCCCAAACCTCTCCCGAAGACGTTCTGACCCGCACCGGACGCCTGATTGAGCGCTTGCGTGAGCTTGAGGAGCGACTTCAAGCGGTTCGCGGCGGGAGGAACGAGCAGAGCATGTCCAGCCGGATCGATTCGCCGGAAGGCTCGCTTGATGACGAGCCGGCTGAGGCACGGAAATCCGGCCGTGATTCCTCAGTTGGGATGCCGCAGTCGTCGTCTGCCGGCTCCCGAGGTCCCGATGAGCGGGGAGCCGGAGCACTCGGTATCCCCGGAGTTGAACCCCGTCAATTGGCCCGAGAGTGGAGGGAGCGAATCCGGGAAGCCGTCGAGCTCCAGCAGGTGCTTCAGGGTATGGATGGTTCGCTCGCCGGGGAAATCGGGCGGTTGGTGGAAAACATGCGGCGCATGCAGCCCGAGCGTTGGCTGGTTGACCAGGAAGAGTTGGCGAGATTGCGATCCCAGCTTATCCCGGGCTTTCAGGAGGCGGAACTCCGCATCCTTCGAGACCTTTCTCGCGGTGGAGACGGAACGGCTCGCACCGTCCTTATCGACGAGCTTCCTCCTCGGTACCGCGAGCGGGTACAGGAATACTTCCGGCGGCTGTCCGTTCTTGACGGTTCCTCAGACCGCTGATCCGCATGACGGTTGGCGGTCTCCCGGAGGTGCCGACCACGGCGCTCGGTCGGTCAGGGCTTCTCCAGCGCGCGGAACGAGTGTGGCGGCAACTCGAGCTCGAACACCCGCTCGAACGCGGGTTCGGCTCCGAAGACGGGGCGTCGGCGCTCGGTCCAAGCGATTTCTTCGCCGCTAATCAGGTCGCGGAGGGTCCCCTTGTCGGCACCCAGGACGAGCTTTACCCGGACCGCCTCATCACGAAAAGACTCCACCACCGCAGTACCGTTGGCGTACAAAAACAGTGCCACCGAAGCAGGACCTTCCAGGCGCAGCCAATGGTCCTCGGCCAGAACTGCCCTGATGCGATTCAACACTTCCTCCGGTAATCGATAAAGGTCGGCAAAGTTGTCGGGAATCGTCAGGACAAGAAGTTTCCCGTCGGCGTAATCCGCGGAATGAAGCAAGGGAAAGCCGTTGGGGCCCGAGACGGCGAAAACCTCTTCCCACGAATCGTTTGTCAGGTACTGGATCTGGGGAATCAGAACAGGGTGGGTTCCTTGAACGAGACGTCCCCAGGGGACCACGTAATCCTGGACCAGCGCCTTTCGGTCGGTATACCGCAGCTCCACCACGTCGTCCAAAGAGGTTCCCAGTTCGCGCAACAGCCCTGAGGTCACAATGACACGTTTTCCATCCAACAGCCGGCGCTTGATCAGCTCCATGATCTCAGGATCCCTTGCCGAGGCCTCCGTCAGCAGAACGGTTTGAGG
>JAPXNP010000366.1:2706-3025 GCA_033811955.1 Acidobacteriota bacterium | reverse complement strand
ATCCAGACCTGCCACCGAGGCCAACCGGTCGATATGCGATTCCCGCGCGAAGCTGTTCGTATTGTTCGAGGGGGCCCGCCATGGTCCCGTGGCGAAGAAATGGGACCCGGGCGGTCCCACCCAGCCCGGTCCGTGGACGACGGTTCGGTGGTGAGGGATATCGTAGAAGTGCTCGGATCCCCGTTGCCCTGCGAAGAAGACCTCGTAGTCCCAGAAGGTGATCCGGCCGCTCCGGGTGTCCACTCCCGCCCGGATCTTCACCACGGCCGCCGGTCGGAACGTATCGAAGAAGAACTCTTCCTCGCGGCTCCACTGAACT
>JAPXNP010000366.1:0-2696 GCA_033811955.1 Acidobacteriota bacterium | reverse complement strand
TTGGCGGTTGTTGCTTTTACCACCGAACCCTCCTCCCACGTAGGGAGTGATGACCCGCACCTTCTCCGCCGGCAGGCCGAGCAGTGTCGCCGCCTCCTCCTGAAGAGGAAACGGCGTCTGGGTTGAAGCCCAGATGGTTGCTTCATCGTTCTGCACGACAGCCAGGGCGGTATGAGGTTCGATGGGAGCGTGGGCCGTGTAACTGTCGTAATAGACAGCCTCGACGATATCGGTGGCCTCCTTCTCGCCCTGCTTGACGTCTCCTCCCGAAGCGACGACTTCACCCTGAGGGGCCACGCTCAACAGGTGGTCCCAGATACCATCGTGGTCGATCTCGGAGGTGGGTTCGTCCCACTCCGCGCGGACCTTCCCGAGAGCCTCCCGCGCCAAATCGGGAGCCTCGTGCAGGACCGCCACCAGATCGCCGTCCCGGACGACCTGAGCTCTCGGGTAAGCCTCGGCTTCAACCGTGTCGGCCGACTGGAGTTTGGCGCCGTGGGCAGGAGGACGAAGTATCGCCGCGTAAAGCATATTCTCAACCCGGATATCACCGGCGTAGAGGGCCTTGCCTTGAACCTTTTCGACGGCGTCCCGCCGGCTGAGGGGCTTGCCGACCAGGTTGAACTCTTCCGGTTCCTCGGGCTGTGGTTTGTAGTCCAGTTGTCGGACGATCCTTTCTCCCCGGGCGAGTTCGCCATAGCTGATACGGTTTCCGGTCTGCGGGTCGACCACATAGCCTTCTTCGACCCGCAGGCGATCCTTGGGAACTCCCATGCGTTCGGCGGCCAGCTCCGTGAGAATCGCTCGGGCCTCGGCGGCGGCGGCCCGCATTGCCGGAGCGAAGAAGCGTGTCGTCATGGAGCCGAAAGTGCCCATATCCCAGGGGCACAGTCGGGTGTCACCCATGACCATCTCCACCCTTTCGAGAGGTACGTTCAGCTCCTCCGCGAGCATCTGTGCCAGCGACGTCATCACTCCCTGGCCCATCTCGATCTTTCCCGTGAAACCGGTAACCTTGCCGTCTTGGTCGATTCGCAGGAAGGCGTTTAGGTCCTCGGGCAACCGCCCCCGGGGCCGGTCAGGTTCTTGGGCTTCGGTGTCGCGGAAACATAGAAGTACGACAATACCTCCCAGGCTCTGCAGGAACCGCCTACGGTCAAAACGGGTAAACGTGGACTGGTCGATACCGCGGAAATTCTCTCGGGCAAATCGCTCATAAATGTCGGAACGCTCGTTTCCCATTGCCTTACTCCTTGCCGCCCGTCGCTGCGTCCTGGACGGCTGCGACGATGCGGGCGTAGGCTCCACACCGACACAGGTTCCTTTCCATGCCTTGAAGAATTTGATCGCGGTTGGGCCGGGGATTACGCTGGAGTAGAGCATACGCGTTCATAATCATGCCGGGAGTGCAGATGCCGCACTGGAGTGCGTCATGGCGGATGAATGCCTCTTGTAGCGGGTGAAGCTCTCCATTCCGCGCCAGTCCTTCGATGGTGGTGACCGTTTTCCCGGAGACCGAACCGACGCTGGTCACGCAAGAGCGGACTGCACGCTGATCCACCACGACGGTGCAGGCGCCGCATAGGCCGCTGCCGCAGCCATATTTGGTGCCGGTCAACCCGAGTTCGGTCCGTAGAACCCAAAGCAGGCGCCTCTCCGGCTCGACGCGGACCGTAACGGGACGACCGTTGAGATTGAATCGGATTTCTTCCGGCATGCTTACCTCCTGCTGCGACCTTCTACATACGATACAGGATCGCGCGGAGAAAGCACAGGGGCGGCCGGTTTCATTGATAGTGTTCAGGCCGCCGGTTGTCCATGTCGTTGACCGGAAAGCTTGGCATTACGACCACCATGTCGGCACTTGGATCAACACGAAGAACACCGAGAAGGCTGCTTCCGTATAGCCGAGGGCACGGATGTTCAGGGGTTTGTTCGGAACTCGAAAGGAATGAGTAAGCCCACGAACCACCACCGGCACATAGCCTATCCATGCCCACGGCGGTAAGGCTCCAACAACGTACATGACGCCGATCAACCCCGGTAGAACAAGGTGATACACAAGGTTCAAGCGCCGGTGATACGGCAGGAGAGCCGGCCGGACCGCTCCCGCGATCCGCATGCGTACGTAGAAGACGCCGCTGAAGAAGTAAAGTATGCAGGCCGACCAGGCAGCCAAGAGAAGCGTCGGCTCGGATTGTCCGAGAGCCACGGAGGCGGCCGGGGCCGTCAGCGTCAGCGCCGCCGTTCCCAGCAACTCAGCCGGCAAGGTCCGATCCTTGCGGCGCACGGACCAGTACAGGTGTGCCAGGAAGAGCAGAATACCGACTCCGGCGAAGGGCAGGAGCGCCCATCGCTGGAAGACCGACAGCAGGAGGAGACCGGCCGCGCCCGCTGGAACCAGATCTTGAATGAACCACTTGATCCAGCGGTTGCGTCGTTCGGGCAGTGCGCCGTAGCGTCGTGTACGAAGGAGTTTGGCCAGCGGTTCCCGGCTCAAGAACAGGAAGAACGTTGCAGCGGAGAAGAGGAACAACTCCAAGCCCAGCCGTCCGGCGGCCGCGGTTCCCACCAGCACCGAACCGAACCATACGAACCAAGCGCCGTGTTCCCGCGGTACAGGTATCTTTTCCGGCCGTACACCTTCCGACTTGCCCACCGTCCGTTGAAGCGCTGTAGCGGTCATGATCCCAATG
>JAPXNP010000365.1:0-3035 GCA_033811955.1 Acidobacteriota bacterium | reverse complement strand
AGACAGGGTCCTGGTAGTCCTCGTCGAGTGCAAGGGGCTCAACCTCGCCTGTATACACCACGACCCGATAGTGGAAATGTAGGCTTTCCCCCGGCTGGACCCGCAACTCGATCGGCTCTCTTCCGGGAGCGAAATCCTTTCGTCCCAAGGGATTCGCGGCGAATAGACCGTAGGCCCGAGCGTGCCAGTAGGTGGGATGTCGAAGGGAGTCGGGCAGCTCGAAAATCGCAACGGTTACTCTCTCGCCGTTGACGACACCGGTCAGGGCCACCCACGGGCTTCGGCGCCCCCAGATCTGAGCTTCGCTTTCCCGGCCGAAAGCATTGCGGTACCGGCCCGTACCGTCACCTTCTCTTAAAGCATCAGCCAGGCGCAGGGCGAAAAAGCCTTCCTTGGTGTCATGGAACGTCAGGGCGTCGGCAAGCGAAACAAGCCAAGCTTGGAAATCAATCCACCGTCGCCGGGAATCGCCGCCGAAACGCATAAAACGGTGTTCTTGCAGCACGGTCTTGTCCGCCCCGTCGACCCAGTCGGCAAGGATCTCGATCACCCCCGATTCGGCTCCGCTTTCGGCTAGAATCAGCGAGCGATGCACCATGTGCTCTCCATGGGCGTGACTCCAGAAATCCAATCCGTTCACGTCCCCGTAGCCGAAGAAGAGAGATTGCTGATGTGGATGATCCCGGGTTTCCGGAGTAGCCTCATCGATAAAGGGAAGCTCCCGATTCACGGGATTTCCTCCCGGTGACAGCAGCGGGTAGAGCACCGGTTTCTGCCTGAATTCGGGGCCGTAACAGTAGGCCGTGAAAAGCCCGTTGCCGATACGTACCTCCACCCGTCCGCGATCCGGTTGCGTCGTGACCGTAACCGGCAAGGCGTCGGAGGCTAGACAGGAAACCGTACAAGCACCGGAGAAAACCACTAAAGCGTGAAACATCGTTGGGGTTCGGCCGAGGATTTTCATCGTTGTCAGCTCCCGCTGCAGTCCACCCAATGCTACAACGGTCTCATAGATCTGCCAAGACATGTGGGGGCCGGTGCCGGGGATTACGGGAGGTTTCTCGGTTCCCAGGCTCCGAGGTCTCCGGGAATGCGGATCACTCGGATTTCGCCGGTTACTGGTTGAATAAAGCCTTGGGATCTATCGGTGAGGTTTGCGTTTCCGCGTAATCGGCGCCGTCTACTCACCCTATGGCCGTCCCCGCCCGCCACCCGCCAACTCGAGTCATGCGGGGTTAAGCTTCAGAAGTTTTGCAAAAAGGGAATCGAGCTGGTGGGCCACGATCTTTCTTTCTTCAAAACCCAGCCCACAGAGGGCGCCCAAGGAGGAGATTGTGACCCGAAGGGAACATGCGACAAAGGTGATGAAAAGGAAGAGTGGTTGGCTTGGCTGGGAGAAAACGGCCAGCGATTGAAAGAGCCGATCCGAGATGGTGCTGCAAACGATTTTAAAAGCGTAGATGGCGGAAACGCCGGGGCGGAGAAAAGCGAACGCACTGAGGCGGCGCTTGGGCTACCGGTCAGGGTACTACAGGCGAGCGCGGGAGGGTGGGGTAGTGCGGACGCAAGCAGTGCTGATCGCGGCGGGCAAGAACCGGGAAGGCCGGCGCCCGGCTCTCCTCGCCCCACAGTTCCGTGGCTGCGTCGTCATTTCAGGAACCGATCGAACCAAGCAAAGGCGTCCGCCTGCATCGTCTTGTCGAACTTGTGACCGCCGGGGTAATAGTTACAACGATACAGGTCCGGAGCACCGGCTCGGTCATAGACGTCTCGGATCATTGCGTCGGCGCGCCGCATTTCGGAGAGCGTATACAGCGGGTCCTCGTTGCAATTGAGCACCATTGTCGCCGCAGGGACGCGCAGCCCAAGGATCTCCGGGAAATCGAGATCCCTCGGCAGGAGCGGAACATAAGTCATCCAGGTGTGGGTGAAACACTTGTCCATCAGGAAGTCGCGCCAGGTCGTCATGAATCCGACGACGACGGCCACGTCGATCCGGTCGTCCATGCCGGCCAGAAAGACGGTTCTCATCCCTCCCCCGGAAAGACCGGCGCAGCCGAGTCGCTCGGCATCAACTTCGGGCCGGGCCGCGAGAACATCGAGAGCACGCTGATCTTCCACCACATAGACGCCCGGCCAGGTGGTTCCCGCCGAGAGGAGACTCTTCTCCATGATGTGCTCGTGGGAAGCGGCGAAGCTGTTGTAGCGGGTGATTCCTTCGAGATCGTCGGGTTCCGGATCGACGCCGTCTCCCTGAATCACTTCGGGCACATCGGCTACCCTCACCCGACGACTCCCGAAGGGGAAGGTGTCGTGCACCAGCACGACGTAGCCCCTCTTCGCTACCTCGTTGGCCCAGGCGACCGATTCGTAATAGTGGTCTTGATGCCGGACTTGAATCTCCCAGTCATCGTGACCGGTACGGGCGATTTTCCGCCATCCCAGAAACTTGTTCCCTGCGTGATCGTGGAGAGCGAGGATTCCGGGCAGCGGCCCCTCGGCTCCCGCCGGCTTCAGTAGGACACCCTGGGTTCGGGGGCCCATCGGCAGCTGCCAGGAGAGCAGCTCGATATCCAGGCCGTCGTACCTGTATCGCGATTCCACCCGAACCTCCGGCCGTCCTCCCAGGTCAACCGGTGCCAAACATTCAGTAACCCGCCTCCGCGCGGTTTCACGCCATTGATTGATGTCGTCCCATTTGCCGGTTCGAAAGGAAAGCCGGCCCGGTCCGTCTCCCAGGACGAACTTTGACAGCCAGGGCCCGTACACACCCGTCATGTTCGGTCGCACCCCCGCTTCCTGACCTTCCTGGGCGCCCCATAAGAAACTCACTCCGGTGGTAAGGACGCAGCAAAGAAATGCAATACCGGTGGTGAAGTATCGTCTCACGGTCATCCTCCTTAAAATCACTTTGGTCAAACCGAATGCCGACCCCAACGACGGCCAAAGAGTCCGGCTGTGGCAAACTTCGTATCACCGACGCGCTCATCTTTCGGAATCCTGCTTTTGCAGGTTTTCTCAGAGCACAGGGTGGG
>JAPXNP010000364.1:0-3037 GCA_033811955.1 Acidobacteriota bacterium | reverse complement strand
TGCATTTCCTCCAGGTCGCGCCGGAGTTCCTCCGGCAGCACTTCTCTCCAATTCCGTCCGAGTAAATCCTCGGAGCGCCGCTGCAGCATCGCGGCGGCGGCGGCATTCACCGTACGCAAGATACCCCAGTCGTCGATGGTTAGAACCCCGGTGGCGATGTTTTGGAGGATGGTCTCAATGTATTTGCGACGTTCCTCCAGATGAAGATTCGTCCGACGCAGTTCTTCGTTGGCGGCCTGAAGGCGGTCTCGACTCTCCTGCAGTTCATCTGCCATGCGGTTGAAGGAATGGATGACAACCTGAAGTTCATCGGACTCATTGGATGCCTGCCGGGTTGGAATGCGAAACGCGAGGTTGCCCGCGGCCAGTTGTTGGGACCCCTTGACCAGGGCCTCCAGCGGGCCACTCAGCCGCCGCGCTATGTACCCGCCCAGCCAGACGAAACCAAACACGACGGTAAGCGTTGTCAGAACAAGGATCAACAAATACGTAATGCGCAAGGAAGCCAAACTTCCCTTTAGGCCCGGAAGCACATCGTATGCCTCCTGAACCTGGGTCAGATCGAAAGCCACGCTTTGAGGGATTCGCCGGAGAAACCACCAAGTTCCCGCCGCTGTGACCGCTTCAGGAGGTGCGGCTACGGGAATCCAAATGCGGTCTTCCATGCCGGGCTGGAGATTCACGCTCTTCTCCAGGTACGGCTCTTCCGCCGGAAGATTCCTTGCGGCAAGCAGTTCTTGGGGTAATTCGTCGGGGAGATTGCCCAGGCGTCTCCGAACACTCCCCTCCAAATCCACCCAAACCAGCCCCTCGAAGCCGGACTGGAAAAGTTCCTGCTCCAGCTGGGCAGAGGTCTTGTCGGCGGCGATGTCGCGCGACAACTCAGCCGCCTGTCTCCGAGCGTCCTCCAACAACTGTGAGTAATATGCGACGGAGATACGGTTGGCCGCTCCAATCAGCTGATCGGCGGGAGCACTCATCCAGGTGCTAAGGTTCTGGTTGATTAGACCGAAGGCCAGAAACGCCATAATCAATGCCGGGAAGATGGAGAAGATCGCAAATGTCAGCACCAGCCTACTCTTCATGCTGGAACGCCGCCGTGGTGCCTCGATCTCGAAAAAAGCGTGGATGATGTGTCGAGCTAAGACCACCGTAAGAACCAGCAGCAGTACGAAAACGAGGGACCAAACGCCGGCCCATATTTCCAAATTCCAAAGGAAGCGCCGATTGCCCACTGAGGAGGGGTTGAGGAAAACAATGGACGCAACGAGAATCGCTCCGGTGAGAAAAACGACGAGAGCAATCCAAATTATTCTGTGGAGACGGCGGGTCGGATCCATTAGCTCCATCTCGGACGCTTGGCTTAAAGCCGCCGCCGGTCCTTCCGTCCGCACAACCGTCAGGTCTTGCTTTCCGGCGGTCTATCCATGGTATTGTCTGCGGATTATTCTAGCATCGTGATCGCAAAAAGCGCGGGACTGTCGACATGTTGAGAGTGGGAATTGACACCGGTGGGACGTTTACTGATTTGGTTGTCTTCGACGGCCGGAACTGGAAGCACTTGAAGGTTCTTTCCTCGCCTGAGAATCCGGCTGCCGTGGTTCTGGAGGGCTTGCGCCGGATTGAAGAGAATCTGAAAGGAGCCACGGTACTCCTCGGCTCAACGGTAGCCGGCAACGCCGTGTTGGAGCGGCGAGGCGCCCGTTGTGTACTGATCACGAATCAGGGCTTTGAAGATATTCTGGAGATCGGCCGTCAAAACCGTCCTTACCTATACAGTCTGACTGCCGGGCGACCCAAGCCGCTTGTTCCGGAACAAATGCGCATCGGGATGAAGGAGCGCAGGGCTTGGGACGGAACACCGATTACCAACCTTGAACCCAAGAGTCTCGATTGGCTTCGGTCCAAAGTCCAGCAGTTGAAGCCTGAATCCGTCGCCGTTGTGCTGCTGTACAGTTATGTAAATCCGGAGAGTGAGAAGCGGATTGCGGAAGCGTTGCAGGAATTTCGCTTGCCCGTCTCTCTCTCCCACGAAATCCATCCCGAGTTCCGAGAGTACGAGCGGACCTCTACGACGGTGGTCAACGCTTATGTCCAGCCAATTGTGCAGCGGTTCTTGGACGGGTTAGTCGCCGACCCACTGTTGTCCGGCGCGAAATTCGGGGTGATGCAGAGCAACGGCGGAACCACGACCGCGGGTGTGGCCGCCCGCGAATCCGTCAGGACGTTGTTTTCGGGCCCTGCCGGTGGGGTGTTGGGAGCCTTCGAGGCGGCTCGCCGGGCTGGGTACGATCGGATCATTACTTTGGACATGGGAGGCACTTCGACCGACGTTTGTTTGTGTGATGGAGGCGTCGAGACGACTGGGGAGGCGGTGATCGACCATCATCCGGTGGCGATTCAAACCATCCCGATTCATTCCATTGGCGCAGGGGGCGGCTCGGTTGCTTGGGTTGATGAGGCCGGCTTGCTTAAGGTCGGTCCTCGCAGCGCCGGTGCCGATCCGGGGCCGATCTGTTACGGAAAGGGCTCCGAGGTCACCGTGACGGACGCCAATCTCTACTTGGGTCGGCTGGATCCGGAATATTTCCTCGGTGGGACCTTCAAGCTTCATCCCGAGCCGGTGAAGGAAGGTCTCCGCGCTTTGGCGGCCCGTTTGGCCGAGGCGGGACGTTTCTCGGGTGACGAGGAAGCTCTTGCCGAAGGGATTCTCCAGATAATTGTTACGCAGATGCAACGCGCGGTACGGCGGATTTCCTTACGCCGGGGGCACGACACCCGCGATTTTACCCTGGTGGCCTTCGGAGGGGCGGGTCCGCTTCACGCCTATGAAGTGGCCAGAGCACTGGAAATTCCTCGGATCTTGATTCCCGCCTCCCCCGGGACTTTGTCGGCCAGGGGGATTTTGGGTGCGGACCTGCTGATGGAGGCGTCTCGCTCGGTTTTCTTGCTCTCGTCCGACGGGAAGTGGCGGGAGAGCTTGCACGAATTGCTGGGTCGGCTGGAGAAGCAAATGCTAGAGCGCATGGAGGTGGAA
>JAPXNP010000363.1:0-3043 GCA_033811955.1 Acidobacteriota bacterium | reverse complement strand
GCTCAATATAGGCCCGCGCCGGTCCTAAGACACGCAGCCGGTTCTTCTTGCTGAGCCTGTCACGGCAGGCTACCAGAATCTCTGCCAATTCTAACGCCTTCCGCTCTGTGGCGGATTCGTCGCGATGCTCTACCAAAATGCTGGCCAGATAAGTAAATGGAGGATACTGAAAGCGTTTCCGAAACTCCACTTCCCGTTGAAAGAACGGAAGATACTCCTGGCGACAGGCAAATTGCAGACTGTAATGATCCGGATAGTAAGTTTGAATGACCACCTCGCCCGGTTGCTCACCCCGTCCGGACCGTCCCGCCACCTGCGTCAGCAGTTGAAAAGTCCGTTCCGCCGCTCGAAAGTCGGCCACCTTGAGACCGAGCTCCGCCTGCAGTACCCCCACCAAGGTCACCTGGGGGAAATCATGACCCTTGGCAATCATTTGAGTCCCGACTAACAGCTGGATCCGACCCGCGGCAAAATCCGCCAGAACCTGCTCCAGTCGTCCCCGCCGAGACGCCACGTCGCGGTCCAACCGCCCGACGACACAGTCAGGAAATTTCTCAGCCAGAAACTCCTGTAATTTCTCCGTTCCCAAACCGACCTGATACAGGTACTCTTTGCCGCATTCCGGGCACCGGGAAGGCACCGGACAACTGTAGCCGCAAAAATGGCACAGTAGACGCCCGATCGAACGATGATAGGTGAGAGTGATGCTGCAGTCCCGGCAGCTCTCCGCATACCCGCAGCTCCGACAAAGTAACATCCGAGCATATCCCCGCCGGTTCAGAAGAATCAGAACCTGTTCTCGGCGAGCCAAGCATTCCCCGATCTTCTCTTCCAGCAGGCTGCTTAGCACCTGGCCTCGCCGGCCCCGGCGCTCGAACTCCTTGCGCATGTCCGCCACGTGGACTTCCGGCAGGGGGCGGTTACGGATCCGCTCGGGCAGAGCCAGATACTGATGGAGTCCCCGCTCGGTGGCGGCATAAAACGTCTCCACCTGAGGAGTTGCACTCCCTAGAAGAACGACGGCGTCCTCGAGACGGCCCCGCATCAAGGCGGTGTCGCGGGCATGATATCGGGGCGTCTCCTCCTGCTTGTAGGACTGATCCTGCTCCTCGTCGATCACGATCAAGGCCAGTCGCCGCACCGGAGCAAAGACCCCCGACCGGGTTCCCACCACCACTTGCACGTCCCCGTTCCGTATCCGACGCCACTGGTCAAAGCGTTCACCGTCGGACAGCCCGCTGTGCTGGATGGCCAGCCGGTCACCAAACCACGCCCGGAACTGGCCTGCCACCTGAGGAGTCAAGCCGATTTCGGGAACCAGAACCAGTGCACCCCGCCCCTCCTCCACAAGTTTTCGGATAAGCCGCAGATAGATCTCCGTCTTACCGCTTCCGGTGACGCCGTGCAAAAGACAACTATGAAAACCCCCTTGCCGGAGCCGATCCTCCACCACCTTGACCGCAACCGCTTGGGCGTCGCTTAACTCAAAACCAGCGGTAGGGGAAACGGTCGTAGACAGCCACGGGGTTCGCACTACCTCTACCCAGTCGACGGTCAGATGTCCTTTGGCGGCCAAGGCTTCGAGTACCGCTCGAGAAAGGCCCCATCGCTTCGACGCGTCCGCCAGCGTAACGGGAAGAGACGTACGCGACAGCAGATCGAGGGCTTTCCTTTGATGCTCGGTTAACGGAGCTTCGGGAAGCGCGTGAACTTTCACGACGCCCCTTATCCGCCGCACCGGCCAGAAATCTGCCGCCGACTTTGTCGGGTTCGCTTTCCGGACCAACAATCCCGGCGGCAGCATCGTCCGATGGACACTACCAAGCGGAGCAAAGTAGTAGTCGGCCACCCACTCCGCCAACCGCAAGAGAGCCGGCGAGAAGAGGGGGGCCGTATCCAGCACGCGCCCGATTGGGCGGCAGATCACGCCCTCCGGAGGAGTTTCCACCGGACGCACTATGACCCCCACCATGTGAGTTCGGCCGAACGGTACCAGGACCCGCATCCCGGGCCGAGGCGCCGGGTCGACGGCAGGGGGCACGGCATATGTGAAGAGGCGATCCACCGCCAAGGGTACGGTAACCTCCACGTAAGCGGGGCGGCTCGGCTTCACCATAGCGTCTACTCCTCGGATCCGCCGGTCGGAGTCTCGGTCGCAGGGAAATGCCCACCTCGCGCGTGCCGAACAATCTCCGGCTTTTCCCCTCGAAAACCGGTGCTAACCCCGGTAATACCTGCTCCCCTTCTCCTTGAGGATGCGCATGACCTCCTGCATATCCCGCCAAACCTCACGCTTTGCCGCAGGATTCCGCAAGAGGTAAGAAGGGTGAAACGTGGGCATCAGCAAAGCGTCTCGGAACTTGAACAGTTTGCCCCGAAGGCGGGAGATGGGTTCCGTGGTCCGAAGCAGGGTCTGACACGCGTACTTGCCCAGTGCGACGATCACCAATGGTTGAATAACGTCAAGCTGGCGGAAAAGAAACGGCTCGCAAGCCTCGATCTCGTCCGGCTCGGGATTTCGGTTGTTGGGAGGGCGACACTTGATGATGTTGGCGATGTAGACGTCTTCCCGCCGCAATTTCATGGCCTGGATAATCCGCGTCAACAGCTGCCCGGCTCGGCCGACGAAAGGCTCGCCCTGAACGTCTTCGTCGGCACCGGGCGCCTCACCGATAAACATCAGATCGGCCTCCGGGTCGCCCACGCCGAAGACGATGTTTCGCCGAGTGGTATGCAGCTTACAACGGGTGCAATCTCCCAGTTCGGCTCGAATCCCCGCCAGTTCCTCACGTTTGGAACCGGCCGCCATGGAGATTCCGCGGGAGTCCTCTTCGACCAGTCCGGTGTCCCCGGTCGACCCGGGTATTTTCAGGTGATCGATGCCGAGATCCCGAAAGAATTCCAGATGCTTGACCAATATTGCAAGCGGCGGATCTTCATTCACGGCTTTGCCAGCCCCAACTCATCCAGAAGGTACTCCCGATTACGCCAATCGGGCTCGACTTTGACGTAGAGCTCTAGGTAGACACGAGGCACTCCAAGC
>JAPXNP010000362.1:0-3058 GCA_033811955.1 Acidobacteriota bacterium | reverse complement strand
GCCGCCCGCGAGGAAGCGGTTCTTCCGCCGCCTCCTGGTTCAACCAGCGGCGAAGGGCCGGCGTCAGGTAAATTTCGTCCAGGCTGGAAACCAGGAGAGCGGATCGCAGCGCACGGCCTCGCTCGATCAAGGACGCGTCCCGATTCAGAACGACCAGACGATTCCGTCGCCAACGTACCACTCCCGAGTGGAAGTCACCCCGCTCATACCGTAGCTCCCACCCGAGCCGCCGCACGACCGCTTCGAGTTCGTGAAGGAGGTCTCCGCTCAGTTGCATAGTCTCGAGGCAAGTTTATCCCCCAGGGATGAAGAGTTGCGCGAGCCGTCGGCATGCCGCACGCCAAAACGGTGTGCGGCATAAGGCGTGCCGCGTAGTGCGCGCCGAAGAGTCCCCGCACTATGATCCTGCAGCTTGGTAAAACGCCGTCACACTGATTCGGCGGATCGCTCAGAATCGGAAGCTTCTCCCTCGGCTGGAGAATCGGCCCGATGCGCCGGATTCATGCTCCCCGTAACGTCGTCGGCCGGATGGGCGGAGCTCCGCCGCGACCGGCGCAAGCTCGAGGATGCCGATCTTCTTAGATCTCCAGAGGCTACTTCTTGTGGAGCACACCGTGCGCCGCACCCCTTACGCGCTACGAAGTACGATTAAAACGAGATTTCCTTCGGGACGGCTCTTCCGCTGTCTTGCGCTCCGGCCGGCGACGGGTAAACTCGCCTCGCATTGGGTTCATCCGTGGTGTCTGGCAGAATGCGTACATCGCAGTGCAATTTGACTCGGTTCGAAATGAGACTTCGGGAATCCGAAAGGAGGCCGCCATGTCGGCTCTAGCAATAGTGACAGTCTTGGCACTGGCCCCGGCTTTTGCCACGGCCCAAGCGGAGACGCCGCCAGTCCCTCTCCAAAAAGTTGTGCTTTATAAAAACGGCGTAGGCTTTTTCGTTCATCGCGGCAATGTGGAGCTTCCGGCCACCATCCGCCTACAGGCCCCCGCTTTCTCGGCCGACGACATGCTGAAGTCCTTGACTCTGACAGGCGTCCCCGCATCCGCCCTGGATACTATCGGGTATCCCTCGGTGGTCCCTGCCTGTCAGCGCCTGCCCCAGTTTCCCTTGAATCTCGGCTCGATGGACACCCTGGTGAAAATCTTGCGATCCCTCCAGGGAGCCGAGGTGGCCGTAACAACCGCGGGCGGCACGGTTACGGGACGTATACTTAATGCAGAAGCCGTTCCCGGAGATTCTACGGCCGGACCACGCATCTGGTTGAGCCTCTGGCTCCCCGCCGGGGAAATTCACCTGATAGCTTTGGACAGTACCACCGTCGTCCGTTTTGCCGAGCCGTCCTTGCGAGGGGCTCTGGGCGACTATTTAGCCATTCGAGCGGATGAGCAGACAATAGACATACGCGAAATCGAAGTCCGTCTCTCCGGGGGTGGTCGCACCGACGTCCAACTCAGTTACCTCATGGAAGCTCCCGTGTGGAAAACCACGTACCGCCTGATTCTGAATGAGCAAAAGGAGGCGACCCTGTACGGATGGGCCCTGGTTGACAACACGACCCCGTACGATTGGAACGGGGTGGAACTCTCCCTGATGGCAGGGGCTCCCATCAGTTTTCGCCAGCGGGTTTCCGAGGCCGTCTATGCCGATCGCCCGGAACTGCCGGTGGTTACGGGTCCGGCACCTGCACCCCCTACGCACGGGGGCGATCTGGAACGGTTGGGGGAAGAGGGTGTCGGCGTTCAAGAGAAGGCTTCCCGCGATGCTGAAGCAGCGGCCCCCGAGTCTGTCGTCTCTTTCTCTGTCGTCGAGAGGCCGCGCGACCTCATGAGAACGGCCGGCATGGCAGCGGCTGTTTCTTTCCCCGAGCAGACGGCGGAGGCCTATCGCCTCGCTGAACAGTTCGAATACCGAATACAAAGGCCTATCACTTTGGCCCGTAACCGCTCCGCAGCCGTAGCGATCCTACAAGCCGAAATTCCCGCCGAGACCGTCTCGATCTATCGCCCGGGAAGTTCAGGAAATCATCCCTTTCGCTCCGTGCGGCTCGAAAACACCACCGACCTGACCCTTGACGGAGGCCCCTTACATGTGGTGCGGGAAGGCCTTTTTGCAGGGGAGGGAGTCATGGAGACCGTCCAGCCGAAGGAGCGACGTCTCCTCAGCTTCGCTGTGGATCTGGCCGTCGAAGTCGTACGCGAGCTTAAGCCGAACTCCCGTCGGGAAACCGCCCGTTGGACGGGCGATCGGGGGGTGTTGACCGTGGAACGTCGCGAGTGGCGAGACAACACGTACACCATCGCTAATCGTGACACTGAACCGCGCGAAGTTCTAATCGAACACCCCAAGACGCCGGAATACCTGCTAGCTGAGAGTCTGAATCCGGAAGAAACCACCGCTGACTACTACCGTTTTCGAGCATCGGTTCCTGCGCAAACTACCAGAAAGGTTGAAGTCTCTGAGTTCCGTATCCTGGAAGAGCGCCTCGAGATCGGATCTTGGCCGGTAGACGGCTTCCTCTCCTTTCTCCAGAGGGGCGATCACATCCCCGAAGAACTTCGCCGGCGTTTGGAGCGTATAGCGGAGACGAAACGCAGGGCGGCCGGCCTTGAAGAGGAGCTGGCCGGTCTTCGTCGGCAAATTGACGGCATCTTTCGGGACCAGGAAAGGATCCGAGAAAACCTTAGCCGCCTCGGAGACGGTCCCGGTGAAGCCGAGTTGAAGCGCCGCTATCTCGAAACCCTGGATCGGCAAGAAGGGGAACTGAACACGCTGCGCGTTAGGCAGGAGCAGAACGAACGGAGTTTGGAGCAGGTCCAGGCGGAGCTGCGAGATTTACTGGAGGAGTTCTCGGGAACTTGGTCGACCGCGAGATAGGGCGAGTTACCTCGGGTCGCCGACCTCCACCCCCACAGGTTGAGCGAGGCTCAAGAAGATGACAGCTTCCTTGACTCTGCAGGTGTCATGGTGAGCGTTCGACCTTGTACGCTCAATCCACCGGCGCGGCCTTGGTAGCGTCGCCCCGAATCGGTTCCCTCTTTGACTACCGAAACAG
>JAPXNP010000361.1:0-3061 GCA_033811955.1 Acidobacteriota bacterium | reverse complement strand
CCTGAAACCAGTCCTGCAACTGTGCGGTCATTCCCCGAACCTTACACCAGGTTGCAGACCGGCTGGAAACCTCGCCGACGGTTTATCGTACATTCCTCAGCCGGTCCGCCCTCAAGACCGCTTGATCACGATCCCGAAGCCCATCGAGCACCGAACCCGTTTCCCCGCCGGCCGCTCGAAACCGAAGCTCCACTGCAAGCGCAACCTCCGGAGGTCCGTCCGTATCCAGCGGTCTCACTCAATCTTCACCTGGGGTGCGTCTCCACTCCGAGCCGCCTTGAGGGGTATCCACACCAGAACATATAAAAGGACGGGGAAAATCAGGAACCCCAACCAGGCGCTGTCCCAGATTCTAGGCATCTCAGGCAACCCGAGCGTCGACGTCCCCAACACCCAGAAGGCCAAAAGCACGGCCATCAACGATTCGCCGGCAATCAGTCCGGAAGAGATCAAGATGCCCGCGTTGACCGCGCCGGCCTGCTGCCCTTCCGGCAGATGATCCCGATTCATGAGCCAGTTCAGCACCAGGCGGACCAATCCGCCTACGAAGATAGCGGCCGTCGAATAAAAAGGTAGATACATCCCCACTGCGATCAGCATGGGAGCCGGGGCCTTGATCAGGATGAGCGCCACCCCCAGAAAAACACCCGTAAGGACTAAAGGCCAAGCCATGTCCCCGCCGACGATGCCCCGCGCCATCAAAGCCATCAGTCCCGCCTGAGGAGCCGGCAAGTCCGCCGATCCGATACCGTAAACCCGATCCATAACAGCCATGGGGTAAATCAAGGCCAGAGCGGCAAATACGACGCCTATCAGCTCGGCTATCTCCATTCGCCATGGAGTACCCCCGAGAATATGCCCCACTTTCAGGTCCTGCATCATGTCGCCGGCAATACCCGCCGCGCAGCAAACCACACCGGCGACTCCGAGAACCGCCATGATACCGTGCTCGCCGCTGACTCCTATCGCCACCATGCAAAGCGCGGCGATCAACAAGGCGCTCAGCGTCAACCCGCTGATGGGGTTGTTCGAGCTCCCCACCAGACCTACCAGGTAGCCGGCTACGGCGGCGAAAAGAAAGCCCAACAAGATCATCAGGACCGTCAGAAGGACGGCCGCCACCGGCCGACCACTGAAGTACCAGTAAAGTCCGTACAAAGGAACCGCCATGACCGCAATGGCGAGACCCACTTTCTTGAAATCCAGATCCAGGTCGAGACGAGTTACGCGCGACCTCCCACCGCGTGCCGCCTGAAGGTCCGTAACCGCTTTCGATACCCCCGCCATCAAGGATTTCCGGAGGCGGATCAAGGTGTAGAAGGCGGCCACAATCATCGTGCCCACGGCGATAGGACGAACTTGCCTAAGCCAGATAGCCTCGCTCAAATCCAGAAGCTGTTGCGAACCGGTTACGCCGTCGGAGAGGGACGGATTCAAGAACAGTCCCAGCGGTACGAGCAACAGCCAACCCACCAGGGCTCCACTAAACAGAACAGCGGCTATCGAAGGCCCCACAATGAAGCCAACCCCCACCAGCAGGGGGGAAGCGGCGGGGGACTCCAACAACATCCCGCCTCGGTGGGTAATTTCCCTCCCCAACAACTCAACCTTAGAAACGCCCAAGGTGACGAAGCTCCTCGTGTGGTCGGTGACCAGTTGAACACCGTAGGAATTCTTCAGCAATTCCCAGAGCCCCGAAAAAGCCATGGCTCCGAACACGTATCGGGCGCCGGTCTGACCCCCTTGGCCCGCCTTGACCAACTCGGCGGCGGCAACACTCTCCGGGAAAGGAAGACCGGCTTCCACTACCAGGGTACGCCGCAACATGATGACGAAAAGCACACCCAGGGTTCCCCCTAACAGCATGATCACGGTACTTTCCAGGTAATGGAGGTGCTCCCAAACACCACTGACCACGAAGGCGGGAATCGTAAAAATGGCTCCGGCCACCAGGGCCTCTCCGACCGAGGCGGTCGTTCGGGCGATATTCTCTTCCAGCACGCTTCCGCGGACCAGGCGCAAAGCCGCCATGGCTACGACCGCAGCAGGAAAAGTGGCGGCAACCGTCAGTCCGGCTTTCATTCCCAGGTATGCATTGGCCGCTCCCAGGACGATCGCCATAATTACGCCTAACGCTAAGGCACGCCAAGTCAACTCGGGAAGAGCGGTCTCAGCCGGGACAAAGGGGCGAAACACGGGGCGCTTTTCGGAATCCGCACCTTGCGATGAGTTCATGTATCCTCCCGCACCGGAAAAGCTCAGTCCTTGTTCATCACGCGAATTGCACGGGACTCTAGCATGAACGCTCCCGAGCGACAAGAATACGGCCGCCTCCTCCAGGCGGAATCCTAAGACGTGGAGCAGGTTCCGGCCGGGTTCGACGATTGTTTGAGGTCGAGGTGTTTGGCGCATCCGGTGGATCGCCGGAACACGGCCGACACCGGATCCGCCCTGGAGACTTCGGCACCGGCCGCCGTATACTTGCAGACCGAACGCAGGCGCCCTCGCGGCTGTACCACAGCGGAGGATGAAATGAATCAAGCGATCGAAGTGCTACTGGATCATCTCGCCCAGGGGAACCGCCTCTTCCATGCATGTCTGGAAGGCCTTAGCTTCGAGGAATTGCACCGTCGGGGAAGCATCCACACCAACTCCATGTTGTGGATCGCAGGCCACGTCACCCTCTATCGGCACAGACTTCTCGGCATGGTGGGCGAGGAACTGGACTTTCCATGGACGGACTTGTTTGCCCGGGGAAGTGAACCGGCTGCTCCCGACCGCTATCCGGAAGCCGCCGACATCATCAGATCATGGGACACCGTCACACAACACATTGAACGACGCTTGCCCCAGGTGGAAGAAAAAGAGTGGTCCCGCCCGTCTCCCCGCCTCTATCCCGTCCAGGATCAGACCTTGCGGGGCGCGGTTTGCTTTCTCGGCTTTCACGAAGCTTATCATCTGGGCCAAATGGCTTACATGCGTCGCATTTTGGGTCGGCCCCGGGTCACCGGCTGAAAGCGTGGGACTGGCGGCCCGGCTTGGTCATGAAAGGAACTTTTAT
>JAPXNP010000360.1:849-3068 GCA_033811955.1 Acidobacteriota bacterium | reverse complement strand
CGACAGAACGCGTGTCGGTCGGTGGTCCTGGGGTGGGACGCTCGCCTGAGCTCACCTCTCCTGGCGGATTTCCTCGGCCGAGGATTTCTCGCCGCCGGTCTGGAGGTTGTAGAGCTCGGTGCCATACCGACTCCTGCGCTCTATTACGCGGTTGACGCTCTGGAAGCTGACGCCGGAGCGATGATCACCGGCAGTCACAATCCTCCCGAATATAACGGAATCAAACTGCAAAGAGGACCGGATCCGGTCTTTGGGAGAGACATCCGGAGGATTTACGAGCTGTTGGTCCGGGGAGAATTCGAGAGTGGTGAGGGACGTCGGAGGCGTCATGAAGGCATTCTGGAGAGATATCGAGAGTTTTTGCGATCCCGTCTAAGACCTGTGGATCGACGCCTGAGGGTGGTGGTCGATTCGGGCAACGGTATGGGCGGGTTGGTGGCACCCGACTTGTATCGGGAACTGGGTGTCGAGGTGGTGTCGCTTTACGGAGAACCGGATGGTCGCTTTCCGCATCACCACCCGGATCCTACGGTGGAAGAGAACCTTCGGGACTTACGGAAACTAGTGGTGGAAGAGGGTGCGGACTTGGGATTAGCCTTCGACGGCGATGCAGACCGAGTGGGCGCGGTCGAGGAGAAAGGAGGGATCCTTTGGGGTGACGATCTGCTGACGCTTTTTGCCCGCCAGGTTTTGGCGGAGCATCCCGGTGCGACGATTATCGGCGATGTGAAGTGTTCGGACCGGTTCTTCGCCGACGTGGAGGGGAGAGGAGGCAAGGTCCTATGGAACCGCACCGGTCATTCGCTATTGAAGGCTCGGCTTCGGGAGGAGAAGGCTCTGCTGGCGGGGGAGTGGAGCGGGCATTTTTGTTTCGCCGATCGTTTTCCCGGATTTGATGACGGCATTTACGCCGGTGGACGTTTATTGGAGATCACGGCGGCTGGGAAGGAACCTCTGTCGCGTCGACTGAGGGATCTTCCGCAAATGATCAGCCTTCCCGAGATTCGCGTGGAGTGCTCTGACGAAAAGAAGTTCGCCGTCGTGGAGCGGGTGAAGCAGCGCTTATCGCGGTGTTACGATACGATAACCTTGGACGGCGTTAGGGTGCGGTTCCCCGACGGCTGGGCCTTGGTGCGGGCTTCAAACACCCAGCCCGCGCTGGTCCTCCGGTATGAGGCGAGAGACCGGCTCAGCTTGGAGCAGATTCGGCGGGAAGTGGAAACGGTTCTTGAGGAGAGCCTTATCGGCTAGCCGAGTGGGAGAGGGATATGCATAACATCCTTATCGTAAGCGACGGGACAGGAGAGACGGCCTATCGGTTGCTGAGAGCGGCCGCACGACAGTTCGACTCCGACGTGTTGATTACCCGGTACGCCAACGTTCGCACGAAGGAGCAGATCCAGGAAATCGTGCAGGCCGTCCGGAGGAGCCATATTCTGATCGTTCATACCTTTGCCTCACCTGAATTGCGTCTGTGGATGGGAAGATTGGCTTCCTCCGACGGGGTGGATCACTTTGATGTCTTTGGTCCTTTACTGGAGAAGCTGTCCGAGTTTTTTCAAAGGAAACCGGTGTCGATGCCCGGACTGCTGCACCAGGTCGATAACGAGTATTTCGACCGAGTGGAAGCCATCGAGTTTGCTATCCGCCATGACGACGGTCATAGCGTCGAGGATCTCGAGCAGGCGGATATCGTACTGGTTGGGGTGTCCCGAACTTCCAAGACTCCGGTCAGTATCTATTTGGCGCAAGATGGATGGAGGGTGGCGAACCTGCCCATCACAGTGGGGACGCGGTTGCCTTCCAAATTGTTCGAGCTGGATCAGCATAAAGTGGTCGGCTTGGTGCTGGATCCGGACCGCCTTGCCGAGCTGAGGCGGGCTCGGGTGGAGCAGCTGGGTGTGGATCGTTCTTCATATGCCGATTCGGAGCGGGTACGGGCTGAGCTGGAGTATGCCCAGGCCATCTTCGAGCAAAACCCATCCTGGCCGATCATCGACGCCACGGGAAAATCCATTGAGGAAATTTCCCAGGAGGTGCTTGACGCCGTGATTGGTCGGGGACGGAAGTTGCAGTGAGATGTTCGGGCGGAGTAGCTGGGGAGCGAAGAAGGGCACTGCGTGGGCTTTCGATGACGGCGTTCAGGGCTTGCCGGTTTCGGGAGCTTGCTCGAGGGATCGTCGGTTCCTTGGCCGAAGGCCGCCTTCTCTGTTTGGTCC
>JAPXNP010000360.1:0-839 GCA_033811955.1 Acidobacteriota bacterium | reverse complement strand
GAATACGAGGTCTGAAAGACATCGTTTGGGGTCTTTCTCCCTCCTTCCGGTTTGATCCTACGCCTTGAGAATGTTGAACCTGGGCGCTTTGGAGCCGAAGGGCGTGTTCCGATCTTGTGATCTGGAACAAGTCCGCTGTCGGGTGTGCCAAGTCCGCCGAACGTCCGCAGCTCTTTAAGAAATAGCGAAGGTCCATGAAGGTCCGCTACCGAGAGGAACTGAACAGCTTCAGGTCGTCCAGGGATCTATCTCAGTAAGTCTTTCATGTGTCGAGGTTTTCCTATGTTGGTTGCTACGTCCAAGTATCAAGCCTACGGAAATGACTTTCTCGTACTTCGGGAAACAGACGTTCCCCCCGACAAACGGGAACGTTGGACGGTTCTTCTTTGCCGACGTAACGAAGGGGTCGGGGCCGATGGATGCGTTTTCGTCGCTCCGAGAGTGGAGGGAGGCTGGGTGTTCCACGTTTTCAACCAGGACGGCGGGGAAGCTGAGATGTCGGGCAATGGGCTGCGTTGTGCCGGGGCCTTCTTATTGCATAGGGGTCTGGCCGTTGCAAACGTCCTGGAATTCGAAACCGGTGCCGGCCGGCGAAGTCTCGAGCTGCTCGATCAACAGTATCCCGAGTGGGTCTTCCGCGGCGAGATGGGACGGCCCTCATTTGAGCCGTCCGCGTTACCTTTCCTCGGACCTTGTCGAACCCGGGAAGGTCGACCGACCGAGGCCGAGATGGAGATTGACGGAGAGCGGTTGCAAGTCCTTTTGCTGTCCATGGGGAATCCTCAGGCCGTAGTCATCCTCGATCACCTCCCGGAGGATGCGGAGTTCCAGCGTTGGGG
>JAPXNP010000359.1:0-3072 GCA_033811955.1 Acidobacteriota bacterium | reverse complement strand
GGCGGCCACCGGGATGTTGATCCAGATATCCTTGCCACTGGCGTTGGCCAGCTCAATGACATACTCCCACGCCGCCCCGTCTTTCTTGTTTCCCCACGGCAACTGCGTGGTATCGTCAGGAAGCTTGCGGTTTGACCAAGAGGTCCAGTTCTTCGGATCTTCCTTGCCCGGATGAATCGGGCTGTTGTTGTTGGTCTGCGTGAAATCCATGAAGCGCAAAACCCGGAACGGCTCCAGCGCCGCCAAGAACGCATCGGTGAATATTTGGCTCGTATGCGGGTCATAGCCGGGACGAATCAGCCGGACGTTTCGGACACCTCCCTGGGTGTTCGTGAAGTCGATCGCCAGAAGACCCTGACCCGGCGGCAAGTACACATCGGCGGTGGTGGTGTCGGTTGTCGAGTTGTATTGCACGTTGACGATGGAAAACGGCAGTTCCCAGGAAGGTACTAGTTGCGCCTGCCCTTGAAAGCTCAGTCGGTACCAGCCGCTGACGTCGATTTGGAAGGCGTCGGGATCGTCGATGGGCGGATCCCACGCCATCACCGGGCGCAGGTCGAAGAAGACGGTGCGTGCGTCACTCAAAGGCCAGCCGTGTTCGTCAAGCGGTACCGGTTGAGTGCCGCTGACGGGTTCCCAAGGGCGAAGCGTCTTGGCGGCGTCGACGAATTCCAGACCGCGCCCTCCGATACCTTCCAGCCCGACCCCAATGAGAGCGCCGTAATCTTCTCCCCGGCAGGGTGACACAAGGATCCATAGGGAGAGGAGCGGCAATGTAACGAACCGTCGTACTGGATGCGATGTGACCATTTAGCGACCTCCTGTGACAAAAACAGATCAAATGATTCGAATTTTGAACAGGGCAGGTTATCTTGTCCAGGGAGGAGTCGCTGTTTATAGTGGTTGCGGTGGACCGCGTGACTAGGATGGCGGTGGTGCCAGGGAAGCCGCCGGATGGGCCGATCATTGCGCGGATGCTTCGCCGGGGAGGTAAGAAAGAATGTCACAGGGAATGAAGCGCCGGGACTTTGTCAAGGGAACGCTGGCCGCGGCGGGGACGGCCCTGGGTATCCCCACCTTCGGCCGTGGAGAAGATTACGTTTTTAAGACCGCCCTGATCGGATCGGGGTGGTGGGGAATGAACATCCTGCGCTGCGCCGTTGCCGCCGGTCGCAGTCGAGTCGTCGCCTTGTGCGATGTCGATGACAGCCAGCTGCTGCCGGCCCTGGACGAGATCGAGCAGCTGACCGGGAGCCGTCCCAAAGGTTACCGGGATTACCGGGAGCTGATACACGCGGAACGTCCGGAGATCGTCATCGTCGCGACTCCCGATCACTGGCATGCGTTGCCCATGATCGAGGCGGTGGAGGCGGGAGCCCATGTCTATCAAGAGAAGCCCATCAGCCACACCATCGACGAAGGCAAGGCTATGGTGCGGGCCGCCCGGCGGAATGAACGCGTGGTCCAGGTGGGTACGCATCGCCGGATCTCTCCCCACAACGTATCGGGGATGGAGTTTCTCCGTTCCGGCGGAGCCGGGAAGATCACCTATATCCGCGCATTCGTTTACTACGGCATGGACGGGCCTGGGCGGCGGCATCCCGACGAGGACCCGCCGTCCGGCCTTGACTGGGATTTTTGGTGCGGTCCGGCTCCTTACCGCCCTTTCAACCGCGGCATTCATCCGCGCGGTTTCCGGCGATATCTGGATTTCGCCAACGGTCAGCTTGGAGATTGGGGTATCCACTGGCTGGATCAGATCCTCTGGTGGGCCGAAGAAAAGTATCCGCGCAAGGTCTACTCGACAGGTGGTCGATACATCCTAGACGACGGCTCCGATGCTCCCGACACCCAGGTGGCCACTTACGAGTTCGAAGACTTCACGGTAACTTGGGAGCATCGCATGTATGGCGGTTACCCCGAGCAGAAGCACCCTTTCGGCTGCTTTTTCTATGGTACGAAAGGGGTTTTCCACATGGGTTGGCTGGATGGATGGACCTTTTACCCGAAGGACTCCGGTCAACCGGTCCTGCACGAGGAGCCCCGACTCCACCAGCCCGACGACCAGAACATTCCCGAACTTTGGGCCGACTTCCTTAAGGCTGTCGACGGGGGGCGAAGGCCGCGGTGTGACATAGAGATCGTCCAGCGCTCCACGAACCTGAGTCTGCTGGGCATGCTTTCGCTCAAGGTGGGACGGAGCTTGGAGTGGGACGGTGAGAAGGAGACGATTGTCGGGGATCCGGAGGCTGCAGCCCTAATGCGGCGAAAATACCGGGAACCGTGGAAGTACCCCGCCGTGTAACTTTCTCGTCCACGCTTGAACCTAGAAGTCGGCGGGCTTATGGCGTCCGCGAGTTGCCGTCTTGTTTCGGACTTTCCAACCGGACCAACTGGTAGACGGGGGCCACTTCCGGGTGCAAAGGGGGTACCGGAGAACGGGACAGCAGATTCTTCAGGTCTAAGATCATTTCCTCCCGACTATAGGCGGCAAACTCCAGGATGTGGGTGTCCATCCGGATGGCGTCCTCGGGGCAAGCTTCGACGCAGTAACCACAAAAGACACACAGCCCGAGATCAATGTCAAAACGTACGGGATACTTCTCGATCTGGGGATTTGGATGTTCACCGGCCACAATGTAGATGCACCGTGCCGGGCAGACGGTTTCACACATCATGCAGGCCACGCAGCGAGGTGAACCGTCCGGACGTCGGGTCAGGCGATGCAGGCTCCGTAGGCGGGGTGCCAGCGGACGTCTTTCTTCAGGGTATTGATACGTCTCGGCCGCCCTCCGGTCCTTGGCCAGGCCGAAAACATGAAGGATATGGAGTGTCAAGTTCACGGCAAAGTGCCGGAACGTGACGGCGAGGCCGCGAACCACTTCCCCAATGTAGAGCTTTTCGAAGAGCGTCAGGGATCGTTCTTCAACTTTAATGGCCATCGCTTCAATCCTATCAACCTTGCAACCAGAGCAAGACCAGACCGGTGACCAAAATGTTCGCGATGGACAGCGGCAGCAGGAGAGTCCAGCCGAGGCGCATCAGCTGGTCCCAGCGAAAACGGGGCAAAGT
>JAPXNP010000358.1:0-3072 GCA_033811955.1 Acidobacteriota bacterium | reverse complement strand
TCCTGGCCTATGCCTTTCGGCAGCGGGATCCCGTATTTATCCTAAGCTACTTGTTCAACGGTTTTATCTACGTGCGCAACCTGGTGCTCATCCATAACAAGAAGCGGGTGGAGGCGGACTGAGTGATGGCGTGGAGCGTGCCCCGAGGCGCGTGTGGCCGTGGAGAGGCTGTGCTCCGGTCCTGCGGCCTATCCACGCCGGCAGATGCGCGCAGCCACAGGAGCGCAGGCGTCCCGCCTGGGACTGCGGGCGGGCATTTCTCCCGCGGTCGCGTTGACGGCCGAGACGGCCGTCCTCCGGTCCGGCAAGCTCCATACGCACCACGCGGTACGCGCGACACGAAACGCCGCCCGCAGAGAACTACTTGCTCGGGGGCGGAGCGGCTCCCCGGACTTGCATCCGCAGGCGGTAGAGTCCGGTGGATGCGGTGATGAAGAGCTCGTCGTAATTCGGACCGCCGAAGCAGACGTTTGCCGTCCAGCGCTCCGGTACCGGGATGTTTCCGAGCTTTTCGCCGGACGAGCTGAAGACGGTGACTCCCTGCCCGGTGAGATAGAGGTTGTCTTGTTCGTCCAGCGTCATGCCGTCGGAACCCATTTCGCAGAAAAGTTCCGCCTTGCCCAGACGGCCGTTCTCCAGGATGGGATAGCGATAGGTCTTGCCGCCCCGGATGTCGGCGACGAACAGGTGACGGCCGTCGGGGGTGCCGACAATCCCATTCGGTTTGAGCAGATCGTCGATCACGCGCTCCAGTGTGCGACCGTCGGCGGACAGGCGGTAAACCCCCTCGACTTCCAGCTGAGGCTGATTCCGCTGCCAGTACGGGCGCTCGTAATACGGATCGGTGAAGTAGATGTCACCGTTGGGATGAGCCCACACATCGTTGGGACCGTTCAATAGGCGGCCTTCGTAGTCGCGGACGAGTACTTCGATCCGCTTGTCCGGTCCGATGCGCCACAGCTGGTTCTTTTCGTCGGCGCAAGCCAACAGCCGTCCTTGCGGGTCGAAGTAAAGCCCGTTGGACCGGCCGGACGGGCTGAGGAAGGTGCTCAGCTCACCGTCGACGCTCCAGCGCAAAATCCGGTCGTTGGGTTGGTCGGTGAAGAAGACGTTGCCTTCGGGGTCGGGGGTCGGACCCTCGGTGAATGCGAAATCCCCCGCCACCTTTTCCAATATGGCTCCAGGTGCGATCAGCGACGACGGCATGGCGGCATCCTCCTGCGAGCCGGCTCGTATACCGGCCACGAAAGCAATCGTTCCCAACCCGGCCAACGAGCTTATCAACAAAGCGCGGCCGGGCCCGGTAAAAGAGGAGAACCGACGGGAAAGACTATCCGTCCAACGTTCCATGGCAGACTCATCCTTTATGTTAGGCCCGTGTTTCGACCGGTAACCGCCGGCCGGATACGGACTATAAGTCAGGTGGAAGAAGCAGACAAGTCCCCGCGGACACGCCGTACGAGAGAGGCGGCGAACGAACACGATGCAAAGCCGATTGGCAGGTCGACTGATATGGTGGCAACATAGAGGGGCTCAAATGACTGCATAGACGCTCAGGCGGTTGGAACGGCGAAAGCGCTTCCAGGCAGTCAGGCGAAAGGTAGAGGAGGTACCTATGACATTCCGCGAACTGGTGGAAAAACGCCGTTCGATTCGCGTGTTCGGTTCCAGGCCGGTTCCCGAGGAGACGCTCCGGCGAATCTTGGAATGCGCCATCCTGGCCCCGTCGGCTGGGAACCTGCAAGCCTATCGTATCTTCGTCGTACGCGACGGCAAGCGGCGGCAGGCCCTGGCGGCCGCCGCTTTAGGGCAGGAGTTTGTCGCTCAAGCGCCCGTGGTGCTGGTGTTCTGTGCGGAACCGATGCGCTCGGCCATCAAGTATGGTGATCGGGGCGAGCGGCTCTATAGCCTACAGGACGCGACCATAGCGGCGGCCTTCGCGAGTTTGGCGGCCGCCGACGCGGGATTGGGGACGGTCTGGGTGGGGGCCTTTCGGGAAGATGCCGTACGCCAAGTTTTGGGCGTCGGTGAGGACTTCGTTCCCGTTGCTATCCTCCCCTTGGGAGAGCCGGCGGAGACTCCGAAGAATCCCGGTCGGTTGCCTTGGGAGGAGATGGTCGTCGAGGTTTCGTAGCACGCCGTCGTTTTGGCGTGACGCGTGGCGGCGTACTGCGAGACGCGTGACCCGTGGCGCGTGATGCGTGAGGCACGGCCGGCCGTTCTCCCGCAATTCCCGAGACGGCCGAGACGGCCGTGCTCCGGTCCGGCAAGCTCTCCACGGAGTCGGAGGCGCGCAGCCACGGGAGCGCAGGCGTCCCGCCTGCGAGTGCCCTTCGGGTACGGCGTACGCGGTACCCAGTACGGCCACGGGCAAGGATGAGGCCGTCTCAAAAAGGCTCCGTCGGCTGGCTGGCCTACAAGATGTTGTGGTGCGGGTTACCGAGGTGCCGATTAGGAGTATGCCTCTGCTGCCAAATTGGGTTTTTGAGACGCCCTCAAGGATGCCCGTGCCACACGGGCCCTAATCTTTCGTAATTCTGATCACCTGTTCCACGCCGGGCATGCGGCGGACGACCTCTTCGACTTCCTTGATGCCCGTTCCCACGACTCCCAGTATCGTGCGCAGATCGCCGGTGGAACGATGCACGTCGAAATCCCGGGCCACCAGAACGTCGATCACAGCCTCGATCTCTCTCTCAGCGGCCTCCCGCCGCATGACCACGATCATGGCTCCATCTCCCGCGGTCGGCTCTCGGACGCCTCGAGGCTTTTGCGGTGCTCACGCTCCAGGCGACGGGTCTCGTCGATAATGCGCTCGAAGATGCGCTGGACCGCTTTCTCGTCAAGACGGCCGTCGCGACGACGGCGGACGTTCTCCATGACCTCTTCCTCGCGCTTGGGATCGTAGACCGCTTCGCCCCGCTCATGCTTGATGTTGCCGATCTCCACCGCGTACGCCGCCCGTTCGGCGAGCAGACGTAGCAGCCTTCGATCCACCTCGTCGATTTTGCGGCGCCAGAACTCATAGGGGTCGTTCATGGGTTCGGTGCCTCCCCCGTCGAAAGAAAGTTC
>JAPXNP010000357.1:0-3073 GCA_033811955.1 Acidobacteriota bacterium | reverse complement strand
GACCTACTCGGCTCATTGTGAGCGGGGCCTCTCCGGTGAAGGCAGCGTAGAGGAGTTCCTTGCGGAAACGGGTCGCGTACTGAGCCCGGTCGGCGACGAGTTTCAGGAGTTCGATCGTTGTTGGCTGCTCGGGAAGTCCGTGGTGGAACGGAGGGCGGAATTCCGCGAGATCATGAGCGATTGCGACCTGTTGACCGATCGCCTTCCTCTGGCTGAAGGATTGCCTGCGGCGGAAGCTCAACTGCCGGCCGTGGCTTGGGGAGCCGCCCTGGTAGGTTTACGCCGGGGCGAGCCCTGGTGCAACCTGATTCCGGCGGAGCGGCGCGTCGCCCGAGCCCGGGCGGCGTGGGCTCCGACCATGGTTTTGGCGTCCCTTCTGGTCGTGCTGGTCGCCCTACTGTTCTTGCGGGGATATCTCCAGCAGAGTGCTCTGGCGAATGAGATTGATTTGCAGATGCAGGCAATCCAGCCGGCGGCTCAGGAAATCAGTCGTTTGCGGGAACAGTTGGAGCAAGAGCGCGCCGAGTTGGAGGAGCTCGCCGGCCTGTTCCGGGGTCGGCAGACGGTTCTTCTGGTGCTGAGAGACCTAACCCAACGCTTACCGGAAGACACGTATCTGCAAAATCTGCAGATCCAAGGGGATCAGGTCACCATGCAGGGATATTCTCCTCAAGCCTCCGCCTTATTGCCGATGTTGATGCAATCTCCCTATTTGGACAGCGTCAAAACCAATTGGATCCAGCAGGACGCTCGGCAGGGCGGTCTGGAGCGTTTCAACTTTACAGCGAGGATTAAAAGTGGCCCTGTCGAAACGCGATAAACGGGTTCTGGTATTCGGTGGTGCCGTGGCGGCGGGGATTCTCCTCGTAGCCTACGTCATATTGCCCCTGGTCGACGTACTGGGAGGGGTGGAGGCGGAGTTGGATCAAAAGGAGCGGGCGTTGATCCAACGCGTACGTGCGCTGCGAAGCGAGTCGGACCTTCGCGAAGAACTGGCCTGGGTAAGCGACCAGCGGCGCCGTTTAGAGAGTTTCCTGCTCGACAGCAGGGAGGTGTCTCTCGCCCAAAACGAGTTGGAGACCATCGTTCGATCGTTGGCCGAACAGAATGGGCTGGTGATTTCGAGGAGTACGCCTCTGCAAGGGAGTACGATCGGGGATCGATACGCCAAGGTGACCCTGCAGCTGAACTTGGACGGTGGGATGGCCGAGCTGGCGGCCTTTTTGGATGCGCTTTCCCGGCATCCTAAGTATTTGGTCATAGATGACTTTTTTATGACCACCTTTCGCCGCCGGAACGAGAACCTTTTACAACCGCGCATTAACGTATCCGGGTACATTCGGGTTCCGGATTCGTGAGGTGGCATGGCAAGGCGAGCGTTTCTGATCAACCTGGTGCTGTTTGCCGGCGTATTGCTGGCGTCTTACCGACTTTACAGCGATTGGCGGGCTTTCGAACAGAATCGGAACTTGGCCCGCATCCTTCAGGAGGCGGAGACGGCGTCCCTGGCGCCGCATCATTCGGCCTTGGTATTGGAGAGGGAAGTGCCGCTACACGATTTTTGGGTGATCGGCGAGAGAAACCTGTTCGATCCCGATCGTGGGCGGGGAGAGCCGGCGGGAACCCAGGCGGCCGAGGAGAAGCCGCCGGAGTTCCCCAAGGAGCCGCTGCTGCAGGGGATTACGGAAACGGATGAGGGAAAGCGGGCCTACGTTATCGTATTCGACAATCCTCGATCCCAGGGTGACCTTCGAACGATCGCTCCGGGAGATAATCTGCAGGGATATACAGTGGCTGAGATCACCGACAGTGCCGTGGTCTTGCGCTGGAAAGAGGTCAGCAGGGTGATCGACCTGTTCGGTGGGGAGTCCCAGCCTCCCCCGGCGGCGGGCGGACAGAGGACGGCCTCCGTCAACATCATTCGGATCGGTAGTCAGCAGACGGCGGTGGAAACGTCGAGTGTCGCCGAGAACATAGTAGGAGAAGCCGGCGGAGGCAGGTCGGGGAACGTGATGCGGCCCACCGGCGGAACCTCGGCGACTGCGGTAGGCGGGCGAAGTCCGCGCGATTTGATGCGCGGCGCACGGGGGACTTCGGCACCGGCGACGGCGGCTACGGTGGCGCCGGCGACGGGGTTGGTGGGAGTTCCCGGCGTGACCGTTCGTCCGCCGGAGGAGCAGTGAGCTCTTTCGGCTGCGATGACTTGCGATAGGGGACGAGAGGAAGTGGAAGGATGATGCGCCGAATCAACTCCATTGTTGTTTGGACTTTTGTGGCGACGGTTTCTGCGGGTCTAGGTACGGCCACGCCTTCAATGGTTTTCTTTCAAGAGGCGGGGACCCCTCGGCAGGAAGGGGGAGTGGCGGTGGGCGTGGGAAGTGGACTCGTCGGTGGACCAGGGGTTCATCCGGCACAAGGTGCGGCGTCTGCCGGGCGCCAGTCCGGATCCGTCAACGTGCAGCAGGCTCCCGCTCCGGCTGCCGGTTCCGCGGGAGGGGGAAGCGGCGCCTCGTCCGCTACAGGTTTGGTGGCCCCGGGGGCTGGCAATCGGGCTTCTGGAGGTACCGGCGACCTTTCCAAGGGAGCAGGCCGTGGAATCAAGTTGAACTTCACCAACGCCGAGATTGCCCGGGTTGTCAACGCAATCATGCAGGAGCTGGGCTACTCATACGTGATCAGTCCCGCGGTGCAGGGGACGGTCAATATTTTCAGCTCCCGGGAGATTCCCCGCGAACGCTTGTTCGACGTCCTCGAGCAGCTGTTGAAGATGAATGGTGTGGCGATCGTTCGACAACCCGATTACTACGTCATCGTTCCTATCGGCGAAGGGCCGACGGTGCCTCACGAGGTGCTCATGCAACGGGCCGGCCCGGAAGCGGCTTCCGGAGGAACTCAGCCGACGGAAAAGCCGGAGAGTCAGGTAGCGAAGCCCGGCCAAGAAGGTGAGGGGAGTGAGCCGGCTCCAGAGTCTGAGGAGAATCAGGAGCCCGGCGAAGAGCCTCCCGCCCGGCCGGAGGAGGCCGAGCCAGCGGGGTCATCACCCGAAGAGCCGGTCGAAGCCGGCCCGCGCGTG